>DATDHE010000151.1:0-4299 GCA_036521695.1 Candidatus Acidiferrum sp.
CAATTCGGTACCTCCGCAAGAGCGTTGGCACGGGCGCAATCACGATTGGAAACATCTTTTTGCGCGTGATGTGATCTCCATGCCGGATAAATGGGAGTTTCCTTGGTTTGCTTCCTGGGATCTCGGATTCCATTGCGTAGCCCTGGCCCAAGTGGACCCGCATTTTGCGAAAGGGCAGATTCTACTGATGATGCGTGAGTGGTATATGCACCCCAACGGACAGGTTCCTGCCTATGAGTGGGATTTTAACAGCGTGAATCCGCCAGTTCTGGCTTTGGCGGCAAGAGCTGTCTTTGAAATTGACCGCCAGCACGTCGGCATAGCCGACTATCCATTTCTGGAGCGCGTCTTTCAGAAAATGCTACTCAACTTCACATGGTGGGTGAACCGGAAGGACGCTTTTGGCAAGAACATCTTTCAAGGCGGCTTCCTGGGAATGGATAACATTGGTGCGTTCGATCGTGACAATCTCCCGCCTGGATATCTTCTGGGGCAGGCGGATGGAACAAGCTGGATGGCGGCCTTCGCGAAGAGCATGCTGTCAACCGCACTTCTGCTGGCGGAAAAGAACCCTATTTACGAAGATCTCGCGAGCAAGTTCTGGGAGCACTACGTTTACATCGCCAATTCCATGAACAATCGGAAAGACCCAAAGAACACGCTTTGGGATGAGAAGGATGGGTTCTTCTACGACCACCTGATCTCTCAACAACATGATCCTTTCCCCGTTCGTGCACGTACCATGGTGGGCTTCGTTCCTATGTTCGGGGCCAGCACGGTGCCCGCTGACACATTCGACCGTTACCCGGATTTTCAGCGCCGCCGTGAGTGGTTCATAGAGCATCGCCCGGATCTGATGGACTGCATTGAGCCGATGATAGTACCCGGAGCCAACAATTCCTTGATCTTGGGCCTAGTGCGGCCGGATCAACTGCGGCGTATGTTGGCTTACATGCTGGACGAAGAGGAGTTTCTTTCACCGTATGGCGTGCGTGCGGTCTCGCGCTATCACAAGGATCACCCACTGATACTCAACCTAGCCGGTCAGGAGTATCGATTGGACTATGAGCCGGGAGAGTCTAGGACCAACCTCTTCGGTGGAAATTCCAACTGGCGCGGCCCCATCTGGATCCCTATGAATTTCCTCATTCTGATGGCCCTAAAACAATATTACTTGTATTACGGCGACGCGTTCCAGGTGGAGTGCCCCACGGGTTCGGGCAAGATGATGAACTTGGACCAGGTCGCTGAAGAGCTTGCGCGACGTCTGACAAACATTTTCCTGCCCCAACAAGACGGTACTCGCCCGGTGTTCGGCTCGTGCGCACTGTTCAAGTCAGACCCGCATTGGCGCGATCTGATTCCGTTCCACGAGTATTTCCATGGCGACACTGGCCGCGGCTGCGGAGCCAGTCATCAGACCGGCTGGACTGGGCTGATCGCCCAGATTCTGATGGGCTTGGACGAAGGTTTCATGCCAGACAGCTATCGTAAGCCCAAAAACTGAGCCGCATGAAGACTAGTGAAAACGCAAGCGCAAGCTGTCCACTCGGTGCCGGTATATGTCTCGGCGGCGCTAACTTCAGCGTTTTCTCGCGCCACGCCTCCAAGGTAGAGCTGCTGTTCTTCGATCGAACAGAGGATGCCCACCCCTCTCGTGTGATTGCCATCGATCCTTTAACCAATCGCACATACCACTACTGGCATGTTTACGTTCCTGGCGTGCAGTCGGGGCAGATCTACGGATATCGAGTTCATGGACCGTTCGATCCCTCTAAAGGGATGCGGTTTGATTCCGCCAAAGTCCTGCTTGACCCATATGGCCGCGGGGTGGCTGTCCCCAGGAGCTATAGCCGCGATGCGGCCGCTGCAGTGGGCGACAATGCCGCAGTGGCCATGAAGAGCGTCGTGGTGGACCCGCGCCTCTACAATTGGGAGGGTGATCGGCCGCTGAAGAGGGTTTCCTCGCGGACGATCGTTTACGAAATGCACGTCCGAGGTTTCACGCGTCATCCGAATTCCGGCGTCGGGGAGCAGATACGCGGCACATTCCAAGGTCTGATCGAAAAGATCCCATACCTGCAACATCTCGGCGCAACAGCCGTCGAATTGCTGCCGGTATTCCAGTTCGACCCCCAGGATTGTCCGCCAGGAAGGATCAATTACTGGGGCTACGCACCGGTCTCGTTCTTCGCGCCCCATCAGGCGTATAGCTCGCGTCAAGACGCGCTCGGCCCACTCGACGAGTTTCGAGACATGGTCAAGGCGCTACACCGTGCCGGCATCGAGGTCATTCTCGATGTTGTGTTCAACCATACTGCCGAGGGCGATCACATTGGACCAACCCAATGCCTTAGGGGCATCGACAATTGCGTTTACTACGTTTTGGAGCACGACCCGTCGCGTTATGCCAATTACAGCGGCACTGGCAATACGCTGAATGCCAATCATCCCATCGTGCGCCGCATGATCGTGGATAGTCTCCGCTATTGGGTTGAAGAGATGCACGTAGACGGTTTCCGCTTCGATCTTGCTTCCATCCTCGCACGCGACTCGTCAGGCGAGGTGATGTCGAATCCCCCCGTTCTGTGGGACATCGAGTCCGATCCTTTGCTTGCGGGAACAAAGATAATTGCCGAAGCGTGGGATGCCGCGGGTCTCTATCAGGTAGGAAGTTTCATTGGGGATAGCTGGAAAGAATGGAATGGGCGGTTCCGTGATGACGTCCGGAGTTTCTGGCGAAGCGACAATAGTTCCTTGCGCCAATTTGCAGACCGTTGTCTCGGCAGCCCCGATCTCTATCGTCACAAAGAGCGCGAAGCTGAACAGAGCGTGAACTTCGTGACGTGTCATGACGGATTCACGCTGAACGACCTAGTCTCGTACGAACAGAAGCACAACGAGGCCAACAACGAAGACAACCGCGACGGTTCGAACGATAACCGCAGCTGGAATTGCGGGGTCGAAGGACCCAGCGATAATCCAGCGATCGTGAAATTGCGCAATCGCCAGGTAAAGAATTTCTTTACCGTCACGATGCTCTCACTCGGCGTCCCCATGATTCTAATGGGAGACGAAGTTCGGCGCACTCAACATGGCAATAACAACGCCTACTGCCAGGATAACGAGACTAGTTGGTTCGATTGGAGTCTCGTTCAGAAGCATGCGGACGTGCTTCGCTTCGTGCGACTGCTCATCGCCAGACGACTGTTGAGGGACAATGAGCCAGAGAGCCAGCGCTTGACCTTGTCACAATTTATCGAGCAAGCCCATAAAACTTGGCACGGAGTGAAACTCGCCCATCCAGACTGGAGCGACCATTCGCACAGTGTAGCGTTCAGCGCGGAGGTGCCGAAAGAAGGAATCGTTTTCTATATGATCTTCAATGCTTACTGGGAATCGCTCGATTTCGAACTCCCGCAGGTTGGTATCGCAGAAACTGATCCTTGGCACCGCTGGATCGATACTTCGCTGGAATCGCCTCACGACATCGTCGAATGGCAGAACGCGCCGTCGGTTTCGGGCAACACGTATCGCGCAGGGCCCCGGTCTGTTGTCATCATGTGGGCACGCCTTAGCGTAGACCCAACTTCAGGCGTGTAATGCGCCATACCAGTATCATTCGTGGGCAACCTAAGTGTGGACTGTCAGTTTTGACAGTTTCCTACTTTTCTTGCCTGGGTTAGAAGTTGTGACCCATACGGCGATAGTTAGAACCAATATCGCTTAGGGATTTCGTGCCATGGGGGCTAGCTTAATATAAGCTCATCGGAAAATGGCCGCGCATATCGACGAGGCTCGACTCGTCCTGGGACCTCGGGCCGCGGGATCAATGTGATCAAAACGAGGATCAGAAGGAGCCAGCATGTCTCGCACCGATAAAAAAACACCTACTCAAAAAGAGATCGAACTGCGAGCGTACGAAATCTATTTGCAAAGAGGCGGCGAGCATGGCAACGAGCTCAATGACTGGCTTGCTGCGGAGAAAGAACTAAACGAATCGCTTCAGATGGACACGGCCGAGCCCACAGTCCCTGACGTAATGCCTTTGCGGAAACGTGCAGCCGTTTCCTGAGTCAACCATGCTACGACTCACTTCAGCTTCTCGTACTCGGCTTCCGCAGCAAGGAGGAGGGAGATATCGAGTTAGAGCCGAGGCGTGCGCTTTTGATTCCTCATCTTCTAGCTGCAACGTACAAGGGCGAAGGCCGTCTCCAGCGAGGTTTTCAAGCAACGATTCTCTTGGGAACAGCTAAACCGTAGATCGAGCATGGTGCGAATACAAACCACGGTTACCTC
>DATDHE010000152.1:0-5222 GCA_036521695.1 Candidatus Acidiferrum sp.
GCGGATTTCATAGTCAATCGCGCCTTTGTGTCCGTAGACGACTACCAGCGGTCACGCTCGCCGAATCCTGGCCGTTCCGGTCCACCAAAAACGACCTTCGACATCATGGAGATGCGCACGGATCGACTTTCCGGTAGGGACGAGGCACAAGCATGTCATTTAACAGCAAACTGGCCCAGCGATCGTTGATGAAGTGGGTCTACGCACTGGCTTGGGTCTCCTGGCGCAACTTTGGTTCCTAACTGCGACGTGAATAGGGGCCAGCCTCCCCCATGTCCGGATTACCAACGACTCAAAAAACTCATCTCCTGCTCGACGGCGTGAAATGCAGGGTTAACGAATATGCGAGCAGATTCACGCGCACCGTGTAGTCCACCGCGAGATGTACGACCGCATCTTTGCCTGTGCCAACGCGTTCCACTGTCACCTGCTCTGGTTCAAGCGGAATGTCATATTTCCTTGCTTTGCGAATGACGGCGCCGCGGAGGTCCTCATCTGAGCTTGGCGCATCCAGTCCAATGGCTGTGCCAACTTGCGCGGAGAGGTCTCGGAGGTCGCTTTGCAGCTCCAGATTGGCCAGCTCGCACGAAGCGATCTGCCAGCCCGCGATCGCGGCCAACGCGAGAACCGCCATCCCAACGATGATTTTGGCTTTTCCCATCACGATTCAGTTTCTAACATCTTATAGTGGCTTCCTGTCCTGAAGCCTCTAGACGTCTGCCTAGTTTCCAACTAGCGGACTTACCAAGCATTTGGAGCCGAATCGCGCAAGGTGCACTTTTTGTTTGAAGACTAACCGGGCACTCACTATGCCGTGGTATAAATCGTTGTGCCGAACCTTCAAGAAATCACATTCCAAGCGAGAGCTGCCTGGAAGCGCCTCACGTCAACTGTCAAGACTGAGTGGACGATTGAAGATTATCCGACCAACACGCGCTTCCACAACACTTCGGCAACCTCCCAACGGTCTCGACAACCGTTTCCATGGACAGCCACAGTAATCAACTGGCCCAGCATGGCGGGAGGGGGTAACCCACGGCTGGAAGCGCTCGGAGACCTGCGCAAGAACTTTGAGCGATTCAAAGCCACCAACAAGGACCTGCCGCGGCCAGGCACCAAGGTTCCGGTCAAATTCGCGGCGAGTACCCGCGTCGACCGGCATGCGGAGCTGGCTAAGGATTTCATCAAACGTGTCCTCGGTATCCAGTGGGCATGGATTTCTGACGAATCGAGCCTTGGCGATTTCCATGAAGAAGAAACGAACGACAAACTGATACAGAAGATTCGTTCGACATACGGCGTGGACGTATCGGACAGACATGATGGAAACCTGGCTGACATCCTCAACAGAATCGCCGCGAACGTGAACCCAGTGCCATCTTCCATCTGATTAACCGGCACGTAGGGGCCGTCCCATTTAGAAGTGACGTCGTACGCCTTGGTACCGATGTAGACGATGTCGTCCGGATATGCGACGAGACTGAAGTCCAATGTGGCCTCGCCTTTCGGACTAATCCTCACGTCAGTGAAAAGTTTAAGCTGCCTGTCTGCCTGTTCGTACGCTTTCTTCAGCGACGCCGCTTGTTCGTTCAACCGCGATGTGCTGAACGTGTCTCCGACATGTATCGCGAATGTTGGGATATCGGGCTGAGATAGGCCCTCCAGGAGGCCGTAACCTTGTATCGTTACCTTGACGATTGGAATTGGGTTGCTGCGGAAATGAAAGGCAAAATCCCTTGAACCGCCCGACCCGCTCACCGAGATTTTCGCTTCCTTCAAGAAAGGGATTTTCTTGAGCAGTTCCTCATCTTCTCGAAAGTCGTCCTCGGAGAAACATCCCATCCATTTCGTTTTCATTTGCTGTTGGATGTACCGCACCGGAGTGAGATCGTCCCAGTCGAATCCATTAAAATTGGCATTAATTATTGGACACGGTTCTGCGTAGGGGGGAACGAGTCGTTCGGGTTCACCGGGCGGACCGTCCCAAATCTTATAGGTTACTTGTGCCGTTTTCTTTTCGTAATCCAAATGGAGAGTGCGACTAACCCCGGCTCTTCGTCCTTGCGACCGAAGGAGTAGGTCGAGGACCAGCCAGCTGGACGACTCCCGTCGTCTCTCATAAGGTTCGCCTGGACGCAACGCATTTGCATTTGCAGCAAGCAACCCATGAAGCTTCGCAAGGTCTCCAGCTGCCACACCGAACTCCATGTCGCTGACAATTAATTTTGGGGACTGCAGATGAAAAGTGAGCAAATTCCCGTGCCAGTATCGCCTGAACCTAATTCGTCCTTTTTCAATCTCTGGATGGGAAAGCAGAGAGTCTAAGCATTCCTGGGCCAGATGTTTGTCGTAGGGTTTTCGCTCCAGTTGGCCGACACAGGCGAACCATGGATTGACGGGAGGTACTGAACCGCGGTCTTCGACCGATGTCCGTGGTCCGACGGAATCTGATTGCGGAAAGCAACATTGCGGACCCGCACACAACACAAGAGCTATAGCAAGCAAGGCGCCTGTTCGCATAATCGTCTGAGATGTTGACGCACAACCACGGGTTTTCCGCTCTGTGGTCCTGATTAACGCATTACCGGTAAAGTTCGTACTAGCCTCAACCAGCTCGATCCCCGTGGCGACAACCAGCGGGAGCGGCCACTCAGGAGTTTGAAACGTATGCTCAAGAAGTGGCCAGAATGGAATCAAAAAGAGCATTCATTGCTGCGGAGTCCCATTGCTGCGGACCAATAACCTTTCGCACAATGCGTCCTTCACGGTCGATGATATAGGTTTCGGGAATCTGGCCATCATCCAAAGGGCCGGAGTAGAGGTAGTCCAACGAAACTTTGTTCGTCGGCTCGCAGGCCGTCGAAAATCGTACAGGATAATTCTTTAGGAAGTCTTCGTAGTTACCACAGTTTTCATCCACACTAACGGCTAGGACAATACCACCACGTGAACGGATCCGCGCTTGAAGGCGTTCCAAGTCTGGCATCTCTTCCACGCAGGAACCGCACCAAGATGCCCAAAAGTTGAGAACAACGACTTTTCCTCTGAACTCGGAGAGTCGAGTCTGCTTTCCTGCAACGGTGAGGCGAAAGTCTTCGGCTTCCTTCCCAGCAATAGACGGTTCACCCTGTCGATACCACGGCGTGATGAAGACGTATAGCACAACCGCAACAAATGCCACGACCGCCCAATTTGCAAGTCTTCGCGGGATGTTCTTTGCGGACATAAATGAACTCCGTTGATGCCGCTCGAACACGTCAAATCTTAAGCTTTCTGCAGGCCAGGAGCAACCGAGAAGAAAACAGACGAAGACCGATTTCTCCCGCTTGGTAAATCGGCTAATCGCAAGAGTAGAAGAATTCCTTTTGGCGATTTTCTAAATGCGAAAAGGATTTTTTGGAACACGCAAAAGGATATTTTGCGTTCAATTGCGAGCTGCAAATTGGAACGTCGATTCGGGCTTGGGAACGGCCTGACTTGCAATGACTTACCGCCGAAAAACCATACCTTTTTTTTTGGGGGGGGGGGAATATGGGAAATGCGCTTTTTTACGTTCCCCCCCCCGCACGCACACGCGTACCGCACACACACGCCGTTCGCGCTCGGCGCACGCACACCACGCAAACGCATGCGCTCGTGGCGCGGTTAACGCAAGCACGCCGTACCGCGCGCCGCACGGCGGGGGGTGGTCCCTTTTTCGCGTACATATACGCATACCCGTCAACGAGTGCCGGGGATAGGGGATAGGGGATAGGAGAGAGCAAAAGTGCCCTATTTTGCCATGCCGGTAATCCGGTTAATCAAGCACTGAGAGACTCTAGAGTGCTTCTTTGGCCATAATTCTCATGGACCCGCCGGTCTTTTTGACTCTCGACGTTTACAATCTTCACCATGGGAATTCGTTCCAAATGGCCACTACTTGTGCTGATGGTCGTTCCGCTAAATTGATCGTCCAAAAGCTAATCGGGCAAGAGCGAGTCATTAAGAAATTCTTCGAGAACTCGTCCTCAGCTGATGTCATCGCCAAAGCTCGCCGTTCAGTTTTGAAAGCATCCTCTAGCGATGAGATTCGTCGTTGGGAGGCTAAGGGTGCCCTTGCGTACTGGGGCGCGATGCGAGACTTGCCGGTCAATTTCAGTAAAGCTGACTCGTTGAAAATTCCAGAACACTGGAAGCATTTTGGGAGCCGCATTTCACCGTTAACCAATTCACCTCGGCTTGCCGTAACTCCAGCCCAAGCAACCCTCAGCTACATGTATGCGATCCTCGAATCTGAATCGCGCTTGGCGTTGGCCGCGCTAGGCCTCGACCCAGGGCTTGGTGTTTTGCATAACGATCTTCGAAGTCGCGACAGCCTTGCATCTGACCTTATGGAGCCGGTGCGACCCAAGGTCGACGCCCTGCTCCTTACTTTGCTCACGTCGGAACAGTTTCGACGGGAATGGTTCTTTGAAGAGCGCGATGGCAACTGTCGGTTGATGGCATCGTTTGCCGTTAGACTGTCGGAGACGGCGATTATGTGGCGAAGAGAGGTCGCAGGCTTTGCCGAGTGGATTGCGAAATCCTTTTGGGACTCGAGGGCCAGACCCATACGTACCGACGCTCCGGCCACCCGATTGACCAACCGTCGCGGAAGTGAGGGGAGAGCAAGGCTGGTGTCGGGATTGGATGAGGTCAATCGTGCGAGACCATCGCTGTGCCGAATCTGCGCACAGATCAGGATGACTTCCGACGGTATCTGTCCGGGCTGTAAATCGTCTCCAAAATATCAAAAGGGGCGGTATAATTAACGGCTGACTTCTCCAACGCCATTACACGAAGATAAAAATTGAGGTATCACATTCGACCTCCAATCTGGACACGACCAAACGAAAACATTCCAAGCGCTGGCGGCTAGTCTCGATAAGTATGATGTGGCTGACGTCCTTTCAGCGGTTGGCGCGCTATAGCTTCTCCCCGAAAATGCCAGCCGCGTAACACGTCTGGAGGCTCTGGCGCATTGTGCCGCGTCTAATGCACCGAAAGCCGCTCCGCAAGTCAGTACTGGTAAGCTGCGCTCGATTTGGCGCCACCCTTCGTTAGAATCCATCGCCCACGCCGAAGACCCAGCCGAGAATCAGCTTGCCGAGGAATTTACCTTCTTTGGCGGCTCATATCTAGTGTTGCCGGGTATCGCTCAGGCCGGCGAGTACATGCTGTCTAATCTCTGCAAGGCGATCTTC
>DATDHE010000153.1:0-4553 GCA_036521695.1 Candidatus Acidiferrum sp.
AGTATCAAGAAAGCGAAAAATTTGGTACGCTTTGGTACGGTGGGTGTTTTGGATGGTCCGCAAGTGATTGTCCCTAAAGGACTGGGCGCTTAACTCAGCGGTAGAGTGCCATCTTCACACGGTGGAAGTCATAGGTTCGAATCCTATAGCGCCCACCATCTTTTCAAGCACTTGCAGGCATTTCAGATTTGGATCCGGGGCCATCTGGGGCCACTTCTCTAATCTGCTTGATGATGCCTCGTTGCGCTTTGCGCTTCGCCGGGGTCACAGCCTGAACGTACGTGTTCATGGTGACACTGACGTTTGCATGGCGCATCAGTGCTTGTACCGTCGCCACATCTTCACCGTTCGCTTTGAGCAGCGTACCGAAGGTGTGCCTGAGCGTATGCCAGCCGATCCGTTTCGTAATCCGGGCTCGCTTCGCCGCAGGACGGATGTGATCCTCCATTGCGCTGTTCGGCCAAATCGGTTGCTTGCCGTGCATCTTGATTGAAGCAAATACGTAGTCGTCTGGCTGGTTGTATGCACACTCTGCTCGCCAGCTTGTGAGAACTTCAGCAAGTCCTTGTTCCATCGGTACCGGCTTCCGGCTCGCTTCCGTTTTCATCTCCGTCTCGTGTTGACGTACGATTCCACGGCTGAGATGGATTTCGCCCGATTCGAAATCACAGTCAGACCAGCGCAGGCCTATTACCTCTGAGACACGCAATCCGACCACGCCACCGACGAAGACCATCGTGCGGTAGATTCCCTCCAGCTCCTCAAAAAGAGCCTTCAGTTCTTCCACCGTGAGAACCTCAGGTTCACGTTGACGCTTCGCACTCTGCCGCACAAGTGTTATCGGGTTTCGGTCGAAGAATTCCCAGCGCATTGCATGTGCAAAGATCGCGGACATGATGTTCCGCAACTTCGCTCGGGTTCCGTTGGCTAGCTGCTTCAGAGTGCCAAGCCACGCTTCGACCTGCACCGTACGTACATCAGACAGAGAATAGTTGCCCCACTTCGGGACGATCCAAATATCCAAGTAGCCTCCGTAGACTTCCTGCGCGTACGGAGATTTTCGCGGCAATTCATTTTTTGTGTAGTGGGCTACCAGCTCCTCGACGGTGCGCGGAACGGTGGTTCCCCGGTTGATTGTTGAGCGAAGAAACTCGCAAGCTTTCAGTGCCGCTGCTTTCGTAGGGAGATCTGCCACGGTGCCGATTATTTGTTTTCGACGAACCATATCTTGTCCATCCCTCTCGCGCCATTGCAGAACCCAAACTGCACTCTTTTTGCGAGCTTCCTTTCTTAGTCCACCCCGTAGCGTCCAAAAACTGGATCTGCTTGAAAACATAAGATCTGGCCTGGGAGATCAAGATGCTAAGCTACGCTGATGCCAGGAGCACTAGATCCATTTCGGTTGTTACTGTTCGCCGTCGCCGGCTGGATGAATCACCAGCAACAGCAGATCCTCGATTATCTACGCGAGGAGAATCGGATTCTGCACGCACAACTCGGTACTCGGCGACTGCGCTTCGATGACGAACAGCGGCGTCGCCTCGCGGTAAGGGCCAAGCTGCTGGGACGGAGAGTACTTGTCGAAGTTGCCACCATCGTGACACCGGATACTCTGCTGCGATGGCATCGTAAGCTAATCGCGGAGAAGTACGATGGGAGCGCAAAGCGAGGCCCAGGACGGCCAACAAAGGCAACCGATTTAGCGGCTCTCATTGTGCGCATGGCGACAGAGAACCGGGACTGGGGTTACCGGCGGATTCAAGGCGCGTTGTCCAATCTGGGACACATAGTTGCCCGCGGCACGGTCGCCAATATCCTGAAGAAACACGGCATCGAGCCGTCCCCGCAACGGAACCGTCAGACGAGTTGGAAGGAGTTCTTGAGCCGCCACTGGGAACTGCTGGTCGCGGCTGACTTCTTCACCGTGGAAGTATGGACTCATCGCGGACTGCAGCGCTTCGTGGTGCTGTTCTTCATCGACTTGTCCAGCCGACGTGTGAAGATCGCTGGGATTGGAGCTCAAGCCAACGGACTGTGGATGAGCCAAATCGGCCGGAACCACAGCGATCCCGTCGATGGTCTGTTGGTCGGGAAGCGGTATTTGATCCATGATCGCGATCCGCTGTTCACGGCGGAGTTCCTGGAGATGCTCGCCGACATCGGAATTCAGTCAGTGAAACTGCCGCCGCGTTCCCCAAACCTGAACGCCTATGCGGAACGCTTTGTACGCACGATCAAGGAGTCGTGCCTGGGCCGACTGATACTCTTTGGCGAGGGCTCACTGCGGAAAGCGATCCGAGAGTTCGTGGCCCATTACCATCTAGAACGAAATCATCAAGGGCTGGGCAACCGGCTCATTACTCCCGAGGCTATTCCGGCAGACTCTAATGGAACGATCCAGCGACGCCAGCGACTGGGCGGCATGCTGAACTACTACCACCGGGCGGCGTGAGCGCTCCAAAACATAGGGCCATCAAGCCATCATTATCATCTTCAGAGGTCGCCTCTGTGACCTTCTCGTGATCGACAAGCAGCGTTTCGCATACTTCTCTCCGTTGGCCCCCAAAGCTCCTAGGCGGTCCCGTTCTGGGCAGGAGTCGGGCAGAGTTTTTGGACCGTACGCCCTCTTGCGTTTCAATTATTTAGGTCTTAAGTCCCAACGTATCCTACCGCGTTCCTACCGTTTGAACGACGCTAACGAACGCCCACGTCCAGTTTCCGCTATCATGAAAAACCAGCATCACATGCAGGATATTCATGGTATGATCTTTAAATGGTAATTGACCGCAAGACCGATATCACCCTCGTCCGGACGGCCTTGCGTCGCAGCCGTGCCGTCGCCATCCTTGGACCGCGTCAGTGTGGCAAAACAACGCTCGCCCGTCACTTTGTCTCCCCTGACTCGCTGAACTACTTTGATCTTGAGGAGCCTCAAAGCTTGGCCCGCCTGGCCGAACCAGCGACAACCCTCCGTCCCCTCAAAGGCTTGGTTGTTATCGATGAAATACAGCGGCGCCCAGACCTATTTCCGTTGTTGCGTGTTCTCGCCGACCGTTCACCGCTTCCCGCACGATTCCTCATTCTCGGCAGCGCTTCACCCGACTTGCTACAACAATCCTCAGAGACGCTCGCCGGCAGGCTCGAGACGGTTCCCCTAGAGGGATTTCGGCTCTCTGATCTCGGCGCTGCCGCCCAGCGGCGCCACTGGCTCCGCGGCGGCTTCCCGCTTGCATACACCGCCCGTACCGAAACTGACTCGGTGAGTTGGCGGCGGCAATTTCTCCAAACGTTCCTCGAGCGCGACCTTCCACAACTGGGAATTACAATCCCTGCTGTTTCCCTAAGGCGCTTCTGGAACATGGTCGCCCACTATCATGGCCAGATCTGGAACGCAGCCGAGTTGGCCCGCGCTTTAGCCGTCAATGAATCGACGGTACGCCGGTATCTCGATCTCATGACTGGCGTCTTCATGGTCCGCCAGTTAACGCCCTGGTTTGAAAATGTGGGCAAACGCCAAGTTAAAGCTCCGAAAGTGTACGTCCGAGACACTGGGCTGTTACACACACTCTTGGGTATCAACACCCAACGTGACTTGGAAAACCATCCGAAGGTAGGAGCCTCGTGGGAGGGCTACGCCATTGAGGAAATACTCAAGGCATTCCGCCCCGACGAGGCCTACTACTGGGCCACACATCAGGGGGCTGAGATTGACCTGGTTCTTTTCAAGTCTGGCCGCCGAATCGGTGTCGAATGCAAACGCGCTGACGCACCCAAGGTCACGCCATCCATGCGGATCGCTCTGGCCGATCTAAAACTCGACCGCATTCATGTTGTGTATCCAGGAGAGAAGACATACTCGCTTGCAAAGAATATCGAGGTCTTTCCACTTGCCACATTCCTTAAAGCAAAGTAGAGAATTCATCTGGGTTCCCTTGGACATCATTCCGAGCTTCGATTCAATTCATGGTTGTCTTCCTGTTCGCAATATAGTCGACAACTGACACTCGATGGGCCACCAATGGCGAAGAGACCCACAATGCGCCCAGACGAAGTCTTGCGCGACGAAGAATTGGAACATCTAGCTTATCCTCGGTCGCAGCGTCGCCGTAGATGTTCATCGTTGTTCTGATGCCTGGATGCCTGCGAGACGCATCAGCTTCTGTTGGACGCCGATCGAGTACCTGTCCTTGGGCAGGGCTTTCCTGCAAGCGGGAAGAACGAGCTTGCTTGGAGGATTACTTCAGCAGTACCTGCGCACAACGCGCCGATGCTCTTGAAGGAACTCTCTGGTGGATTGTCGAGTAACGATGCCAGTCGCTCACTCGATTTTTTGGGGCCACTTCTGGGGCCAGTTCTTTATGCCCGGGTGCCTAATTTGTTGACTCTATGTTCCCGAGCATTACCGAGCATTCCCGGTAACTCCTTTGTTTCCCAACGCTCGACTCATTCACACGGTGGAAGTCATAGGTTCGAATCCTATAGCGCCCACCATCCTTATCTTCCGATGATTCAAGCATTTGCAAGTGGGTGTTTGTTCGGCTCGCCAAATTTCC
>DATDHE010000154.1:0-8555 GCA_036521695.1 Candidatus Acidiferrum sp.
GACGCAGAGCGAACTCATACCCTCTCAACAACTCGTCCTTTAGACGCGACTTGTCGCCGATATCGAAGCCGCGCCCCGATTCTCTCAATACTCCGCGCTCGACCAACTGCTGTCGAACCTTCGCGACATTGCTCTTGCTCAGATACTTCTCCATCATCTTGCGAAGGTGGCGCTGGCTTAAGACCACAATATGGTCGAGACACGCACGTCGAGTCGAGCCAAATCAGCCGTTAGGCGCATCCGATTCGGCGCCAGCGCCTCATTCAGGAAATTCACCTGATTTGTTACGAAGTGCTCGAAAACCTCCTCGACAAACGTTGCATTCTTTGCAACATCGTTCGGCTCATGTGTCGAGTGCAGCCAGCCAGCGCAGGGCGCTTAGGCTGGGTATGAAGCAATACTCGCCGCCCCGGTTTACCACAAACGAGGGCAGGTCCTTGAGGCGGCGGCGGATGGGCCGTTGCGGAATGGTGAACTGGCCGCTGCCATGGTTCGGGCCCACTAGCGGGTCCCTTTCGTCGGGAGTGCCGAAAAACTGGCCTTGGTTGATCCACTCGGTCTTCAGGAATTCGAATTGGCGCTCCAGGTTCGTCCCGACACCGACGAAGATGATCCCGCGATCGGCGCCGTCATCCTCCATCACCCCTTCTGGCAACGTCGGGCCGTAGGTGGTACTGCGCCGGATCATGCGATGCAGGCGAGGGGCACCGATGATCGAGGCATCGCGCGGATTCATCCTCCGGACGTGAGCGCCCAGCGGGCACTTGAGGCCCCGCGGGTCGTCGGCCTCGTAGAGGAAGTCGTTGTTGCGTCGAGGGTCCTCGCCCAGCGCGGGGTCATCCTTCTCCGGCGCGAGTGCCAGAGGCGCGCCACTGGGCCAGCGGCCAACGATCTTGGCGCTCAGCAGCGTTTCTTCAGCCGGACCTGAGGAGTTTGCACGTAGGTACTGGCGGAACGCGGCCACCCGCGTGTGGAGTTTGCTAAACGCCATGTAAGTGCCGTTACGGCCCAATACCTCGGGCTGCGGCATCGGCGGCAGTTCGCCCAACTCATTCGGATAGCCCAGGACAAATTCGCCCGCTTTGAAGGGCGCCTCCCGCCGGTTCGTGCCGGAGACGCAGAAGCCGTCGACTGCCGGCTCGCTGATGTCATCCCGGAAGCCAAAGGGCTCGCGCGCGTCCGGCAGCATGTAGACGTCCTGCCGAAAGATCGCCTCGATGCCGGCTAGCTCGCGGAAGGAGGCACGGGCCCGTTCAAGGAGCGCCTTGAGGCTCTCTGTGTCGGGCGAGAGCACGCTGATTGCGATGTGGACGTCCGCGGATCCAAGCGGCGACTCCCAGTGCTGTGGCGAGCTCTCACCCACGTCGCCCAGCGACTCCGCCCGGACAGCCATTCCCTGCTGGAAAGCTCGCGGGAAGCTGTCCAACGAATCTTGCGGCACACCCAGCGTCTTGAGCCCCTGGAAGGTGAGCCCGGCGCAGATCCAGGCCTGCTTGGCAGGATTTAACGGGTCGGTGGCCGAAGCGAGCGCCGGCAGCAACCGCCGCAGCAGGTTCCGGCCGGCCCGTCGGTCGTCGACGCGGAGCAGGAGGTAAACACCCACGTACGGATGCGGCCGGGGATGTATGGCCCCGTTCTGAATATCGTCCAGCTCCAGCCTGCTGGCTGGCTCCATGGTCACGTTCGATCGCCCCTTCTTTAGTGAGCGTTCACTGCCCGAGTGGCCGCACGCCGGTGACGTCGTAGACGAAGATCGAGGCCGCCTTGGGTTTCATGGCCGCGTCGGGGGATGCGGGGCGCGCTCGCGCCGCAGCCACGTGAGCCGCGAGCTCTTTCTGACTCGCCCACCGCTCAATAAGCAGTACCCGCCCAGGATCGAGCGGGTCGGCACTGAAGGTGTACTCGAGGCAACCAGGCTCCCCCCTGGTGGTGCGCATCCCGTCCTTGCGGCTGGCGAGAAACGCCTCACGTTGCATAGGATCGACCGTTAGTGTTCCTGCGACAATAAGCACGTTAGCCTCCCAAATCTGCTCGAGTTCGACCGCATCAGTCCGCCGCCATCTCCAGCAGCGGCGCTAACGCCGGGTGCTCAAGCGCCTTCGCCGCATCAGGGTGGTCCAGCACCTGCTGAAACACCTCCTGCAGCTTCAGCGCACGCCTGATCTCCGCCACCGTGTTGGGATACGACCGCGTATACATGACCGCCGTCTCCCGCGCCGCGTTGAACAGGGCTTTCACGTAATCGACTGAAAGATTGTGCCCATCCAACCCCTCCGGCACTCCGACGCAGTGCTGGAACATGTTGTAGTACGAAAAGCCGCCTAAGAGTTTCGCGACGTCCTCAATGTACGGGTCCCACTCCGTATCGAAGGTCGTGGTGAAGAGGAACCGCGTGTCGTTGTCGAACAGCGTGGCGCTGTTGTCGTGGATGCCGATTTGATCAATCCCCTCCCCGATGTCCTTGACTTTGTCCGTTACCTTTCGCGTGTTCGTCGGGTGGTCGCGACACGCCTGCTTCAACTGCTCCGCGTGGCCGGGCTTGACATCGAAGAAACAATGCAACTCGAACACGCGGCCCGCCCTCAACCCCTTCTTCGGGTCGTACCAGCTCGGAAAGGTCACCTTGCCATCTTTGAGTACGATCTCCTCAATTCGTTTTGTCGTCGGGTGAAGTTCAGTGGTTATCATGATTTAGCTACTCCGTTTCCTCCGTTAGTCCCTCGCCAGTCCACTCTGGTAATGGGGCGAAAGGCGGTAATCCGTTAAACGCGCATACCGGTTTTCACCGTAGCGCTGCTACATCTAATAGCCGATATCCTTGAGGAATTTAAGAAGAATCGCGGTGGACTCTTCAGGTTTTTCCTCGGGCGGCGTATGACCGGCGCCCGGGATCGTGAGGATCTCGCGCATGTCCCGGAAGCTTGTCTTTAGCGCCTTTAGGGCGGGGCCAAAGCGATCGAGCCCGAGCCTCGGCTTGAGCGAGTGATCGCGCTCGCCAGTCACAAAGAGTGCGGGTTGCTGGACAATCGCCCCGTCGAGGAATGACGTGTTCTCCCAGCTCTTTTGGATAGCGCCGTACCAATTATTTGCGGACTGGATGCCCGACCGCGTGTACTCACTAACGTAATAGTCAAAGGCCTGTTGGCTGAGATAGGGCGGCAGAGTTCCCGCGTCCGGGACCGGAATAGCATCCCAAAGGGTCGTAGGCGGTTTCCAGGCCCATTGGAACTGTTTGTCGTCTAAGGCAGATCCCGAGGTCGAGTAGAAAGCGCCGAGAAGAAATCGGCGCACATCGCGCATGATCTCTTTCGTGGCCTCGGGTTGGGCAAGATAGGTCTGATAGAACACTATGTCCTTGTCCTTGTCGTAAACCTGCTTGGCGGCCTCGATCGGAGAGATTGGACCGCGAGGGGCTGGCGGACTGCACATCATGAGCACGCCCCGAACGAGTTCAGGCCGCATGAGGGCGGTGTGATAGGCGACAGGCGAACCCCAGTCCTGGCCAACAATGACGGCTGACTTGCTGCCCAGTGCGTTCATCAGGCCGACGACATCGCCGACAACGTGCGTGAAGTCATATGAATCGACCCCTGGAGGGCCATCGGTTTGCCCGAAGCCGCGTTGATCGGGGGCGACCACGCGATAGCCCGCTGCGGCCAGAGCTCTGATCTGATGCCGCCAGAGATACCAAAGGAATGGGTAGCCGTGGAGCAATATCACCAGCGGTCCATGGCCCTCCTCAACATAGTGCATGCGGATGCCATTGACCGAGGCAAACCGATGACTAAAACTTTGCGGGTCATCGATCTCCTCAATTCGATCTATCGTTGTGCTACGTTCAGTGGACATCTTGATTACCTCCTCCATCAGTCTGCCGCAAGCTCCAGCAGCGGCTTTAACGCGGGGTGGTCAAGCGCCTTCGCCGCATCGGGATTGTCCAGTACCTGCTGGAAAGCCTTCTGCACCTTCAACGCCCGCTGGAGTTCCATCAGCGTCGCATTGGGGATCTTCACGCCGAATGCGACCGACTCCACTTGGTACTTGAAGATCCAAGCCTTCGCTTCTTCGATGTCCCGGGCTCCCTTATCCGGAAGTCCCACGCAATGCTTGGCCCAATTGTTCCAGCTCTGCGGCGTGTCGAAGCCGAAAGAGGCAAAGTGGTCCTCGAAATACTTGTCCCAGCTCCCCTCATAAGTGCTTCCCGCCATGAGCCGCGTATCGCTGTCGAACAGCACGAACCTCGCATCGTGCAGAGTGGTCTTGTCAGCGTGTTTCGCTTGCTCCCCACCGCCGCCCTTGAAGAGCTCAAGGATCGTCTCGCGGATCTGCTTCTCGTGGCCCGGCTTGACATTCGCGATCAATGACCACTCCTTCCGCAACCCGTGACTTTTCCCCTTCTCCCGCGTCGGGAAAGCCGAGATCTTGCTACTTTGAGTTGCCATTTTGTTACCTCCAGTTGAAATCATCGTGCGTTAGCGTTCAGGCCCGCGGTGGTCACGGGTTGCGCCGTCGTGCCGTATACCCCACCTATGGAACCGACCGCCCTGCCGCTGCGCCGGAGATCCTGGGCGAGCTTAAGCGATAGCCCGACTACCCGCGCCACGTCTCACTTCATACATCCGGTTCTGTGCCAGGGTGTCCCTCAGGAAATCCACCTGATCCGCTACCGCTCGCTCAAACCACTCACCCAAATAAATGTCGAAATGCCCGATCGGGTAATGCTTAACCGTAGCGCATTTGCCCGCCCGGCGTGCGGTCGCTTCGGCGGCAGCGGGGACCGCGACTGAATCCTTGTCGCAGATGCCGATCAGGATGGGGCACGGCAACCGGTGTGCCTTGAGACCCGGGCGGTGCAATCCCACCGTGAGGGAGATTCGGGCACAAAGCTCATTCCGCCAACCCCGACCCTCAAGACGCTTCAGTCCAGGAAGTGTGTCCTGCGTCGTCATCATTCCCAGTTCACCCGGCGCGGCCCCGGCGGCGACCAGCTTGGGCGACATTCCGACTAGGCTGCGGCTGACATCCACGATCCCCAACCCCACGAGTCTGAGCACATGACCGAGCCCGGCGTACTCCACGATTGAGCGCACCGTGGCTAAATTGTCCATCGCCGGGTTTTGGGAGACGACCGCTGCCACGTGCCCGTCGCGCACCGCCACCTCCACCACATGCCCGCCGGCGAGTGAACTGCCCCAGACCGCAACGCGATCGGGATCAACGCCCGGTACCTTGCGAACGAACTTGAGCGCGGCCGCATAGTCCTGTAACTGTCGGCGGATAGACAGGAGTTGGCGCGGCTGCCCGTCGCTATCGCCAAAATGGCGATAGTCAAAGAGCAGTACATACATCCCTGCCGCAGTAAAACGCGGCATATAGTGCTTGAGTTGTTCGCGAACGCCGGATGTGCCCTGGGCCATCACCAGCGCCGGAGCTCCCCGCTCGTTGCGCATCGCCTCGGACTCCGGCGGGCAGAGCCAAGCGCGGCAAGTCACCCCCTGGCTCTCAAACTCGATGTCCTTCATCATTGCATCCACCTTCGCCCGCACCGGCCTGGTATTGGGTTTAGGCTCCGTTGCCGCAACTCGACAGGGTTCATAGCACCCGTCGCGTTGTGGTCCACTAAGCTGCCGCCCTTTCATAGGCAAAGCGCGGAAAAGCTGCGCCGGACTTCGGCGGACCGAGGGTCGCGAGCACGTCGAAGCCGTTCTTGAAGACGTACGCATGTCGTGTCCGATCGGCGACGGCTTCGATGTCTTTGGACGGATCGCCGCGTACAACCAGGAGATCGGCCCAATGGCCTTCGCGCACCCGGCCGCGGTCGTTGAATCCGAGGAGGTCCGCGCCGCGGCTGGTCGCGATGCGCAGCGCATCGAGCGGACTGACGCCGATTTCGACCAGGCGGCGTAGTTCCTGGCAGTTCTCACCGTGGGGCGACCCTGGCGCGCCCATATCGGTTCCCATCGCGACAAGCCCGCCAGCGCGATGGAAATCCATCACGGCTTTCCGGTGCAGATTGCTCCATTGCTGTACTTTCTCGACCATGAAAGGCAGGGTCGTCTCGTCGGCTAGGAACGTGGCAAAACGGCAGAGCGTCGGCACGAGATAGGTGCGCCGCTCGATCATCTCGGCGATTATCTCTTCGGTCATCGTGAAACCATGTTCGATCGAAGCGACTCCGGCACGAACGGCATTGCCGAGTCCGAGCGTCCCCTGTGCATGGCATGCGCTGGGCCGACCGAACGCTTTCGCGGCGCCAACGCCGGCGGCAAGCGCCTCGGGCGACAACTCCGCCAAGCTTGGATCGGCTTGGGGCTCCGTACACGCGCCAGTGGCGGTGAACTTGATGAGATCGACACCAGCCTTGATGCTCTCGCGCACCGCCTTGACGGTTTCGTCGGGGCTGTCAACCTCGCGCCCGTTGAAAATTGAGCCTTGACCGCCAGTAATGCAGATACAGCGGCCCGCGCAGCGCAGCGTAGGACCAAGGTGCCGGGCTGCATTGATCGCGTCGCGCACTACGAGCGCGTTATATTCGCGGTCGCCGCAGTCGCGCGCCGCGGTAATTCCTCCGCGTAAGGTCGCCTGCGCATTCTCGAGCGAGCGCAAGGCAAGCTCGGACGAGGAGGCTTGGCGGACAACCGCAACCAGTTCCCGCGGCGGCTCGGCGCCGAAACTGAGATGCACGTGACAATCGATCAGGCCGGGCATAATCGTCATGCCGGAAGCTTCGATTTTCTTCTCAGCGAAACCGGAAAAGTCGCCTGCTGGTCGCACCGCTGCGATACGACCGTTCTCGACCAGCACATCCCGTCCAGAGGAAGGCGGATTGTCGCCGTCGAACACCAGACCACCGCTAAACAGAGTCTTCATAGGTCTCCCCACATTATTGCGATGAGATGCCGCGCGTTCATTCGATGGTTCTGAGGCGAGAGTCCTGGCGTCATGTGGCCTCCGCTCACGGGGGTTCGGGTGCGGGCCTTGGTGTGTCATGGTGACCTCACGACTTCACTGTCACCTCAATCTTGTGCACGCCGTTCCACTCGTAGCCGTTCGGGTTCCAGTAAATCGAGCCGTCGAGCGGTTGGCTGCGACCAAGAGTGTCAACAGCGCGGGACCAGACCTCGTAGGTACCCGGCGCGAGCTTTTCCTGAATTGTCCACGGGTACCAGGCGTAGGGGCTTTGGGGCACCTGCAGCGCCGCCCGCCGCCAGCTCTGACCGCGGTCGAACGAGACCAGCAATGACTCCAGTCGCGCCGTCCCATCATTGAAGGCGACTCCACTGAAGGTGAGGGTTCCTGATCGGAGCACAGCCCTCGGCGTCGGGCTGAAGATAAAGCTCATCAGGCGCATCTTCCAGGTAGGGTTGCTGTTCTCCAGCGTAAACTTGAATTTCTCTCCCGGCTTGAGAAGTGTTTTCGGAACGCGATACTCGGTAGCATGGTAGAAGTTCGTAGATTCCGTGCTTTCGAATCGGAGTCGCCGCAGCCATTTGATGTCCACGGTCGCGTAAAAGCCCGGGATCACCAGGCGCACCGGTCCCCCATGCACACCGGGCAAGACTTCACCATTGAGCTTCAGGGCTAGTATGGATTTCTCCAAGGCATCAGCTAATGGCAGACTGTGCTCGAGATCCGGCATTTCGAGCCTCAGTGGGAGGTCCTTGCCCTCTGCGGTCAGGAACGTCGCCTCGCGACTGATCTTGATGTTGTGCTTCTTGAGCAATGCCGACAACGGGACGCCCGAGAAACGAACATTGGCAACGCCACCCTCTCCCCAGGCTGTCCCCGGGATCTCGGAGAACTTCGACCGGCTGTTGCCCGAGCATTGGAGCACCATCTCGTATTCGACCTGCTCCATCTGGAGCAATTCTTCGCCTTGGATCGTCACCGGCTCATCCACTAATCCGGCTATTTCAAAATCCCAACCTTGGAGCGGTATTGGTTTGAGAGTCAACCCTTCGGGCAGATCCTGTATGTTCCTCACGTACAGAATCGGCAAGGGTGTGATGGTGTGCGCGGCGAGCAAGCTGTGCGGAGTTTCGAGCACAAGGGGCGTTTTGGAAAGGATGCGCATGCTCTCGTCTTTGCCCTCGATTAATGCTGCTACTCCTGTCGGTTGCAGTCGCGTTGAACTCACGATGGTGCTCCTTTTTACGCGTTCGTGGTACGTCTCCAACCACCTTGATTTCCCTCAGAATCAGAAGTTTGTAGATGAGGATCGTTTCCGAAGGGATAAGTATTCGAACGTGGCCGATCCGCTGTACACGCCACCCTCCTTTGCCCGTCGGTCTATCCTCAGGAAATCACACGAGTGCGGAGCTGACCCAGTATTGACTACTACTCTTCAAAGTTCACAAGAGGAACTGTTACTTCTGACAGTTCGTGTTCAGCACTAGGGACCGGGTTGAGTAAGCACAACGAGCTAGAATTCTCGGAATTCGCGGGAAGGAAAATCGGCCGGAAGGATAGAATTACACCAGTTTCACTTCCGTCCAGTACCGATGATTTAGGTCAGTCTGAGTTGCTATTCGACAGAAAACGACTGTCACTGAGTT
>DATDHE010000155.1:0-4138 GCA_036521695.1 Candidatus Acidiferrum sp.
ACAACAATGTTGGCCGGCGGCAGGGTGCAGATGGGCACGCCTTCGGCCGCCAAGGTGAACTTCACCGGAACCACTCCTCTTTTGCCGTTGAAAACGCTCGAGCCATCGGCGTTAATGGGCTGCTGGATTTGTGCGGTGTACTCCTCTTCGCCAATCATGAAGGGAGACAAAGAATTCACGCTGCCACAGATTGTGAAATCTCCGGTATCCAGCGAGGACGTGACGTCATCCCAGGCGCCATTGTCGAAATGAAACAGGTGCAAAGCTGCCGGGTTCAGGAAGGCGATTGTGGAGTAGTTCACACAAATAGAGATCGGGCCTGAAAAGAGAGCCGTCGTATTGAGATTGTAGTAGGTGGGAGGATTTCCCAACAAAAAGCCTGTAGGCGGAGTGGGGCCTGCACTGCTGGTGTTTAGCGTCGTTAGCCCGGCTTGTGTGACGTCCGAGAATGTGAGACTGACCGGGCTCGTTTTCGTCGTTCTATCCAACAACTGCAAATGAACACTCAAGCCCAGGGGCGTATTGAGATTCAACAGCACACTGATATTGCCGCTGTTCTGGTTCGCAACTGCTAAGTCCGGCCTTCCATCGCCATTGAGATCGGCTGCTGCGACCGAAACGGATCCCACACCGCCGGTGCTGAAGTTCACCGGTGTCTGAAAGGTGCCGTCTCCGTTGCCCAACAGCAGGCTGACGGTATCACTACTTAAATTGGAAACCACGATGTCGAGCTTGCCGTCGAGGTTAAAATCGGCGATCGCAACAGAAACAGGGGTGGGAAGAGATCCGCTGATTCCGTAGCTGGCCGAGAGCGAAAACGTGCCATCGCCGTTACCCAGGAGTACCGTTACGACGCCACTTACCTTTTGGCCGTTTACGACCGCCACATCCGGTTTGCCGTCACCATTGAAGTCCCCCACCGCTAGCGAACCTACCGGGAAGGTAGTCGCGGTTACGCCGGTAGACGAGGTGGAAGACGAAGGGAAGTCGCCGTGCCCGTCGCCCAGGAACACACTCACCGTGGAGTCGCCATTATTGGCCACAATGATGTCCACATTGCCATCGCCGTTGACATCGTTCATAACTATTGAAACCGGAGTGTTGCCCGTCGCAAGCGTTGTGCTTTCGACAAAAAATGACCCGCTGGTCTTGCCCAAGAGTACGCTGACCGTTTGATCGCTCTGGTTCACTACGGCAAGACACGGGGAGCCACATTGGCCGAAGGCTATGGCGATTGGAGTGTTGCCAACCGTGTAGGTGGCATTTATCGTGAAGGTGCCGTCACCATTGCCGAAAAGCACAGTGACTGTGCCGTCGCCAGAATTCGCCACGGCCAGGTCCAGCTTGCCATCCCCATTGAAATCACCTACGACCACTGCGCTAGGTAGAGTGCCGACCGCAGTGTTTATGGGTGCCTGGAACGTTCCGTCGCCGTTCCCCAATAACACGCTCACATTATTAGTACCTCGGTTTGAGACAAGCAGGTCGGGAATTCCGTCTCCATTGAAGTCGCCGACAGCCACCGGAGTGGGAGCGGTATTGACTCCCACCGTAAAAAGCGTGGGAGCACTAAAGGACTGTCCAAGTACCGGGAGGACCGAGAGCAAATAGAAGCTTGTGCCAAGGATCAGCATGCGCCAGCCTGAAGACATGCGTGGATTCGACACGAATAGAGATGGCATAAGAGATCCTCCTTAGCACGGACTCGGCACCTGGAACTCGGAATCGTATGACTTTAGGAAACGGGGGACACGTTTAGGCACGGGATTATGCTCCGGTCGTGGAATCAGGTCAAGGGTTTTCCGGTGGTTTTCCGGTGCAAAATGGCCTCGCTCAACCGGGAGATGCGAAAGAGTGGAAGCCGCTTGAAGTCACAGCAATTTAGTCAACTCGATGTCGTAGGGCAAGTCCAGTAAGAGGTTGTGATAAGACTGTGATAAAGAGCCGCGCAATCCCTCGCCTTAAACGAAAGGAGAGTCTTTCTGCCCTTCGTGCCAGAAGAACCAGATTCAATTCACTTCAGAGCTAGCCAGCAGCCACGAACTGAGGAGCCACAACTCTCGTCCCTTCTGAGTGGAGCAGACGGTCTCAGCTTCTTCCGCCAGCTTCTGGGCTCGCTCCACATCGCCTGTTTCGATCGCCTTTCTGGCGTCTCGTCGAACCCGGTAGGCGTGATCGATCAGCAATAGGAGCGGGGCAAGGTCGGCCCCGCACCGCGAGCAGATCGCAGCGCCCCGGAAGCGCGCCTGGCAGACCGGGCAATTGGGAGGTTCATCGTTTCTGATCAATGCCCCTCCACAAAGAACAGTAACTCGCGCAGCTCTGCGTTAGCCTTTCTTAGTGCGCCGGCGTCGTTCGACCTAATCGCTGCCTGGATTCTTTCGTGTAGCTCGATCGCTTCTTCTTGGTCCTCTGAGTGCAGCTTGCCCAGCAAGCGTTGCGATTGCTCGACGAGATCATGCGCTTCGTTCACAATCTCAAGGGCGTGCGGCAGATCGGCATTGGATTTGTCGTCGGGTTCGATCACAATCTCCTCGCTCACCCCCTGTGCGTCCTCCAAGCTGAACTCGTTTTCGTCAATCTCCACGCCTTCTTCGACGCGAGAGGAATAAAGCAATTTAAGACGCTCTCGAGCTGCGGCGATCTCTGAAGGGCTCTTCTCTCGCAGTGCCCGAGCGATGGAGATGTGTTTGGACTTGCCGGTCTCCTTTTCAATAGCTGTGACGTGAAGGATGCCGTCCACGTCGAGACTCATGCGGCAGAGCACCTCGTTCGGCTCTTGCGTTGGTCGCAAACCCTCGACGCGGAAATCGCCCACGAGGAGATTTTTCAGCGCATCGTCGTCCTCGCCCTGATAGATCTCAATTTGCACGGAGGTTTGATGGGGGTAAGCGGTCGCGTAGTTCTCGGTGCGAGTGACTGGCAACGGAGTGTTGCGATAAATGATGGGGTGATAACAATGCGGATAAGGGAAGCCCCCGCGCTCTCCCAGATAAGACGGGCCGAAGGAAAAGGGAGAGACATCCACCAGCACCCGCTCTACCCCGTGGCCCCCCAAACGAGAAGCGAGGACTCCTGCACCAAGGGCCACGCACAAATCTGGATGTACATCCTGACGAGGTTCAAGTCCGGTCAGTTCGTGCAATCTGCGGTAGATGAGTGGTGTTCGGGTTGAGCCCCCGACCAGCAAGATGGCGTCGATGTCACTGGGACTTTTGTGCGCATCGCTGAGCGCTTTGGAGACACTGTCGAGGGTGGACTCGATCAACGGCCGGACCATCTCTTCGTACTCAGGACGGGAAAGTTCAACATCCAGGTGTAAGGGTTTCCCGTTTTCGGTCACCAGCGCTTCTTCCCGCACGCGGACGTAGGGCTCGAAACTCAGCTTCTTTTTGGCTTCCTCAGCGGCCCACCATAACCGGGCGCGCGCGACCGCGTAGCCGTGCTGGAGGTCAATCCCATACTGGCTTTGGAATTCGCGTTCCAGGCGCCCGAGCAAAAGATTGTCAAAATCGTCGCCTCCCAGCTGATTGTTGCCGTGGCTGGCGAGGACTTCAGTGACGTCACCTTCGACGCTTACGATCGAGACGTCAAACGTTCCGCCGCCAAGGTCGTAAACCAAGGCGGTGTGATGGGCGGCATCGCCGAAACCGTACGCGAGACTGGCGGCCGTCGGTTCATTGAGGATGCGCACGACTTCCAAACCTGCGAGCTCTCCGGCTTCACGCGTCGCGTTGCGCTGGGCGTCAGAAAAATAGGCCGGTACAGTAATGACCGCCTTTGCGATCGGTTGATTCAGATCGCGTTGAGCCCATTCCACCAGTTGGCGAAGAATCAGGGACGAGATCTCCTGGGGCGTGAACTCCTTGTCTCCGAGCTGCATTGCCTCGGTTGAACCCATCTTTCGCTTGATACTCCGGATGGTCAGATTTGGATAGAGGAGCTGCTGATGGCGCGCCTCCCGGCCTATCAGCAGCGCGCCGGCAGGGGAGAGGCCCACACAAGATGGCAGCATCTTGTCGGCTTCGGGGCCGAGAACCTCCACCTTGCCATTTCGGAAAGCTGCGATCTCGGAGTTGGTGGTTCCAAGATCGATACCGACGACCATATCACTCATCCTTTTCATCTCCTTCTGCAG
>DATDHE010000156.1:0-4189 GCA_036521695.1 Candidatus Acidiferrum sp.
GCCACGACGTTGACCGCCAAGATCGCAGCCGGAAGCGGAGCTCCTCCTCCTACACAGAAAATCCAACTGAAAGAGAATAACCCTTCTCACCTGCAGCTTTTAGGAGTGTGATTCAAAGAATTGGCCGGTAATAATCGACAAACCGGAAAGTACCCCTTTTGTCAGTTGGGCGTGGCGAGCTAAAAACCCCCTCGCAGAACGTGTCACTGGCCTTTGAAAAGCGGCTGTTTACGCTGCTGAGTCTTGCCGAGCTAGAAGTATTAGTTTTCCGCCCGCTAGCCGCAATCAGGGACAGACGAATCGGCCATCCAGACGCACTAGGGTTTCCGCCATTTGTCTCGAGAGCCGCGATTCGTGTTGCGCACGCGTTCAACGTGGATCGCGGCGCTGGGCATAATCTCCCGCGCCCGCTCAATTGCTTCCGCCTGCGTATCGCGAACGTCGCTGGCTCTATCCGAGTCGGGCCGCCTGATGGCGTAGTCGCCCTCCTCCCGGCGTTCAACGTAGAGTTCCTTCTTCGGCATTTTTGAAAGCTCCTTGAAAAAAGATGACAGCAGCCCGCGAGGAAAGGCGGCGCAGGGTCAGCCGCCTTCACCTATTCGGTGCGAAACGTGGCCCAACAGCTACCGCCGGCCGACCACGGGGCACTGGTCAAGTGCCAACAGATTGTCGTTCCAATATCCGTCGGCGTGCGTGCGCAAATAGGGCGCTCGGCCCGCCGGACGAACAACTCCGACCTCGGACCGCTTACCCGTCTTTGGATCGCGCACATAGAAGGTGTTGGCTCCAGCTTCAATGCTCGCGATTACTTGCGCCCGCGTCCACTGAGCCTAACGAAAATGCCGTCTGGCCCAGAACGATTCATTTTTTCCCTGCGAACATCCCCACGGTTGCCGACATTTGTTGCGGTCCTCGAGCGAGCAGGCGGGAGCCGACGCACGTGAGCGTCACTTCGGAATCAGATTTAAAGAATTGGTAGGACGAAGGGAGTGGGTAGTCGTGCTTTTCAGGCAGCCCGGCGTTCGTAGCGATGGTGCAACCCGCCGAGTTGGGGCAGCGCCACCACCCGCCCCATTTCCCGTGACTGAATTGATCGTAGTTCCGGCGAGTCCTTTTCCAACGAAAGATGCGTTCTCGATCGGTGATAGTACTGGAAATAAGAGGCCAGGGTTCGACGTAGCGAGCTTTCGTGGAACACGATCACGTGGTCTAGGCACTCGCGTCGAATGGAGCCAATGACCCGTTCGACATAGGCTCGCTGCCAAGGAGCGCGCGGTGCGGACAGAACTTCGTGAATCCCCATGTCTTTGACCTGCCGGCGGAATTCCTCCCCGAAGATGGCGTCGCGATCGCGCAGCAGGTAGCGCGGGACTTGCTCAAACGGAAACGCTTCCCGCAACTGCTGTCCGGTCCATTCCGCCGTCGGGTGGGCGGTTACATTGAAATGAAGAATGCGCCCGCGATCGTGGGCTAAGACCAGAAACACGTAAAGCACTTCGAAGCGAATTGTGGGCACGGTAAAGAAATCGATGGAGACCAGCTGCTTGGCATGATTCTCCAGAAAAGTGTGCCAAGTCTGCGACGGCGGCTTACGACTGCGCACCATATATTTGCTCACGCTGCTCTCTCCGACGTTGATGCCGAGCTTGAGTAATTCCCCGTGGATGCGGGGTGCACCCCAAGTGGGGTTTTCGCGGCACATCCTACGGATGAGGTCGCGAACTTCGCGGGGAAGCGTGGGTCTTCCCGGCTGGCCCCGTCGAATCTTCCACGACCAGAAAAGACGAAAGCTACTGCGGTGCCAGGCAATGACCGTCTGGGGCTGAACGATGGCCAGCGCCGAGCGCCAGTCGCTCCAAACGTGGGACAGCCAAACCCACAACAGACGGTCCAGTAGAATCAACTTGGGGCGCTTTCTTGCGGAGCGTTGAAGCACGCCGATTTGGTGCCGGAGGGCCAGATTCTCTAGCTCAAGAGCAGCGCGCGAACGCAAGATCGAAGACAGAGTGGCAAGGAGTGTCGCTAGAAAAATGAGCATCAGGAGAGAGGGCAATGAAACAGCATAATTCCCATCTTCTCACGTAGATCGGAGTTTTCGAGAGCCACAGTCAGATCGCTGCCCGGGAACGCTGGATCGCCGCGCGTCAGCGAGAACTTCTTCCAACACGTTATGTGCACGTGGTCTTCACACTCCCCCGCCGATTGGCGCCACTGGTTCTGCAGAACAAGCAGCTCCTCTACGATCTCTTGTTCCGTACCACTGCGGAAACTCTTCTGGAAGTGGCCCGCAACCCGTTACGCCTCGGCGCTGAAATTGGATTCTTTAGTGTGCTGCATACCTGGAATCAAAAACTCGAACTTCACCCGCATGTCCATTGTGTCGTTCCCGCCGGCGGCCTTTCGCCCGATCACACCCGCTGGGTTCGCTCGCCAGACCACTACTTTCTTCCCAAGAAGGTGCTGCGCCAAATCTTTCGCGGCAAGTTCGTCGATGCGCTCCAACAGGCTTTTCAGAATGGTCAGCTCAACTTCCATGGAGACCTGCAACTCCTCGCTCAGCCCAAGATCTTTGCCGCCTGGCTACGGCCTCTGTTCCATCAACACTGGGTGGTGTACTTGAAACGCCCCTTCGGTGGCCCCCAATATGTGCTGCAATATCTGGGCCGCTACACCCATCGCGTGGCCATCTCCAATCATCGCCTGGTCTCCTTTGCTAACGGAACCGTCACATTTCGTTGGCGCGATTCGGCCCACAACAACGAGCAGAAACTCATGCCCCTGTCGCTCGACCAGTTCTTGCGCCGTTTCCTACTGCATATCCTTCCGCAAGGCTTCGTGCGCATCCGCAACTTCGGCTTTCTGGCCAACCGGCGGCGTGCCACGCTCCTACCGCTTTGCTTTCACCTTCTCGGCTCGGAACAACAACTGCAAGCTGAACAAAACTGCTCCTCCACGAAAGACTCTTCCGATCTTTGGCACTGTCCGAAGTGCGCTGGCCCGATGAAGGTCATCGAGCGGCTTACCGCTGCCCAAATCCAACTCCGCTCGCCGCCCGTGGTCACCGTGGGAGCATGAACGCGCGCTCTCCAATTCGAATTCTTCGCGTGCCTCGGCACGGTTCGCACTTCTCTGCCTTGTCGTCGAATAACGCTCTTCTTCCAGCTTCTACAACCACCTTTTTCACCATACTTTTTCGCCGTAACCAGATTCCGCACGCCAGGTGTCACGTGGTGCAACCTGGCGCTCGCACGTGGCGGACCTGCACGCCGCTCCTTCCCATCATTGAATTTCCATAGGGCCCGCGTCCGCCGCAAACTGGGCGGCCACGTTCAAACAGCTTAATCGAACGCGCGCAGAGCACCCTGCCTGCCTTCACGTATTCGCAAAAAACGCGCGTCCGATTAAGCGCTAGCGTTAATCAGATGGCACTTCTCGACGGCTCCCTCAGGTTTGCTGCGGAGATTGAGGCGCTGTTGCAAGATTTGAATGAAGTTTACCTGCTAGCCTGCGGTGCTTCACGCCCAGCACGAAACTCGTGACTACACCGCCCAAAATGAACCAACTTCCCGTGAAGGCGAATAGCATCAGATAGAAAGCAGAAAATGAGAAGCACTCCCACGAGGAGGCCCTAAGAGCCGCCAGTCGGCTGTACTCAATGCGACCACGAACCGATACCGTGTTGTTGACTGAGCGAAAGAGAACAAGGTTACGAAAGTGGCGCATGTGTACCGCCAGCTGGCCTCCGACCAGAGCGCCCAAGACGAATTGCCAAAGCTCGGGAGCCGGGGAACTTTCATTCAATATCCAAAGGAAGCCCAAGAAGCCCAAAGTCAGCAACAATATGAAAATAAACCGAGGACTCACAACTCGCAAAGAATCGATGTCCCGCTGGTAAAATGGGGTAATTTCGTAGCTTCCCTCAAAGGCAATTGTTTCCTGTTGCCTGTAAAGTCGGGCGCAAGTAATCGTCAAAGCGTAGTCGGAGACGTAAAGAAGACCCCAAAGGACCATTCCTGGCCAAGCATGTTCAAAAAAGAAGTTTGACAAAAGCGCACTCCAGTAGAGATGTTCTAATTTTTGTCATCAATCATCAGGAAGCGAAGTTTTTTGAACGTCCGCCGGGAAAGTCTGCGATCTGTTGATTTTCTTATCGGCGAAAGGCTGCATTTTATGCCTAAGGTATTCGATG
>DATDHE010000157.1:0-4603 GCA_036521695.1 Candidatus Acidiferrum sp.
CGGCCACGTCCAAACGGCTTTACCGGACGCGCGCAGAACTCCGCGCCTCCGTTCACTCCTCGCCGAGAACGCGCATCCGGTAAAGCGCTAGCGTTTGTGGCGCGATGGTCATTGGCGTTCGATAATTTTTCTGCCATTGACCCGAAAGCTCGTTTGATGGAACCAGCGGACAGGTCTCACAATTGGACTGCTTAAGGGCGGGCCGTTGGGGGCGCTGGCGGCTTGGGTTGCGTTCATGTTGCCTTCGGCGATGATGATGTTTGCGTTTGCATATGGACTGGCCAGTTTACCGGGAAGATTGGGTCCGGAGTTTTCCATGGATTTGAGCTGGTCGCGGTAGCGATTGTGGCGCAAGCGGTGTGGAGGATGACGCAGACACTTGCACCGGACCGGATTAGGACAACGATAGCTGTGGTGGGAGCGGGGATCGTTTTGTTGTCGCCGCTGGCATCGAGCCAGCTAGTGGCGATAGCAGTTGGCGCGATTCTGGGAATGATTCTGTGCCGTCAGGCGAGTACTCCGCCGCGGAAGGCTCTGCCCATTTCCATCTTGTTACTACGCACAGTCAAGTGGCCGCATTGTTCCAGGCTTTTTATCGCAGCGGAGCACTTGTGTTCGGCGGCGGACATGTTGTATTGCCGGTGCTAAGGGATGCCGTAGTTGGTCCGGGATGGATCGACGACAATGCTTTTCTGGCCGGCTACGGTGTGGTGCAGGCAGTTCCGGGTCCGCTCTTTACGTTTTCTGCTTACTTGGGGCGGTTCTGAAGCCCGAGCCTATGGAGCGGCCGGCGCAGCGATCGCTCTGGTGGCTTTGTTCTTGCCTGGATTGCTTCTGGTGATTAGCACTTTGCCATTTGGAATGGGTTGCGCTCGAGCGAGAAAACGCGGTCCGCGTTTGCAGGCGTCAGTGTGGTGGGAATTTTGTTGGCGGCGCTTTATCAACCTTTTTGGACCAGTCGCGTGCATAAGGCGGGGGATTTTACGGCGGCGGTAATGGCTTTCCTGGCGCTCACTGTGTGGAAGGCACCTCCGTGGATCGTGGTGTGCGCGGTGGTGAAGGCTGGAGGAGTTGCCAGCTATCTGGCTTGAATGCGAAAAGCCGCGCGTGGACGATGATTGGTTCTCGGGCGAGCGTTTGTTAGGTGGATTCATTCCGCAAGCAGGCAGTGGGCCAGCGGCGAAGAGCCTACTCCTGTCCGAGAGAGCGGAAGGGTTGAGTGGGTGGCCGAGTGTTATAGGAACGAAGCCTAGAGAGCAGCGCTTTGAGACGGGAGCGATCTTCGTCAGCGACGACGATGAATCGCAAGCCTATGCCGCTGCCGCGTTTTACATGACGAACAACAGCCTCGGCTTTGATTCGGCCCTCCTGAACCAGAAAGTCGAGCTTGGCGGGCATGCCTTCTTTTAGGCTGAAGTGAGGAGTCGCGATAAATAGGCCATCGATGCTTATATCCAGGACGCGGGAGACGTCGTCGCGCCCATTGCAGCGCCAGCAGAGCCAGATGTCCTCTGAGGCTGGAATCCGGGTCAGGGCACGGCGAGAATAGGACGGTTTCTGAACCAAGTGCATCCCCCGGAGCGGCAGGTAGCTGGGAAGGAGAGGCCTGGGAGGCCCACCCAACAATGGTATTCCTACGCGCTCCTGATGTTACCTCTACGAAAGTCGAGTACTACCTGATTTCACTGCCTGCCCTGCGCACACAATGGTGAATAGAAAGGTGCATAGCAAGTAGTGCACCAGAACGCCAGAGCGTTTCGTCGCTGGCTTAGGCCGCTTTTTGATTCTCGCGGCTGACTGAGCCCAAATTAGGGACACTCGCAATGTTTATGACTGGGTGACGGAGGACGGCGAGGCGCGCCACGGCCAGTTCCCACGACTTCTGAAGCATGTAAAGGCTTGTGACCACGACTGCGATGGCCACAAAGCCTATGGCGAAGAGAGCGAAGGCTGCGAATAGTTCCCTCACAACATAGAGTTGCGAGATAGCAATGACTGCCAGGAACCCCCACAACCACATCCGGCCATGGTCCTTGCCGTTGGCTTGCTGTTGCACGACGCTCTTGGCTTGCTCTTGCACGACCCCCTCCTGATTTATCTAACGGCGGCCCCAGCCTGGGATGAGCGCGAGGGCCGCCGATCTGCTTACTTGGTGGTGGGCCAAGTAAGGTGGCGTTGGATGACGATGTGCACTTTCACTCAGTTGAGGAGAAACTGCAATGCACGCCGGGTGAACTGTGGGTGGACTGGAGGTGAACCGAGATACGGGCGATAACCGACAAAGGGCTGATGATAGAATTTGCAAGTTGCCGGGAGACGAAGATGGAAATTCTGGAAGTCAAAACCGCTCGACGGACGCAGTTTGTTGATGTTACGGATCGGGTGAGGCGGGCAGTGGCGGCGACGGGCGTTCTGTCAGGAATGTGCTACGTCTATGTGCCGCATACGACTGCGGGAGTCGTAATCAATGAGCATTTTGACCCCGATGTGGCGACGGACTTGGAAGAAGTGTTCGACCGGTTAGTGCCGCGCGCGTGGCTGTATCAGCATAGTGAAGGAAATTCGGATTCGCATGTCAAGGCGGCGATGACCGGGACCAGTAAGATGATTTTTGTGGAGGGCGGGGAGTTGGCGTTGGGGAGATGGCAGGGAGTGTTTTTTTGTGAGTTTGATGGGCCGAGGGAGAGGAAGATTTGGGTGAAGGTAATCGGCGATCCGAGTTGAGACGGGAGGAGTATAAGGCTCACGAAGTTTGCATGCTTATTCTTGCTGACTTTGGCTGGCGGTTGGGGGCGCGCCGGGCAAAACGCGGGGACGAAGACGGAGGCGGAAGATGTGCGAGCAGCAATCGCTGGTGCGTGGCGGGGACACTCCGTTTGCGTGGACCAGAATGGCCCATGCCACGATGAAGTGAACGTGTATCGCTTTTCGAGAGTCACGGGGAGCACGAATGAGTTTTCCGTGACGGCGAGCAACGTTGTGGACGGTGATAGGCGGCGGATGGTGGAAGTACGACGAGAAGACGAAAACTGTGGAAACCGAAAAGCCGCGCATCCGATTGACGATTGAGGGAAAGAAAATGGGAGGGGCGTTGAGTCTTGCAGACGGAACCGCGTATCGGCGCATTTACTTAGAGAAGGAGAATTGAGTCTGCGCGGACATTCTCGCTCGTGTGCTACAGTTTTCAACGCTATGAACAAGCTGGGGATTTACGTTCAGGTTCCGTTTTGCCAGACGAGGTGTACGTATTGCAATTTTCATACGGCAGTGGTGTCTTCGGGGCGTTTTTCGCCTTATGTGGAGGCGGTGTGCAGCGAGATTCGAGGGTATCGAGGATTGTACCGGGCGTCGGGAGTCGCGCTGCCTGAGGGATTTGAGAAGGCGGTGGTGGACACCATTTATATCGGCGGAGGGACACCCAGTCTCCTGGAGCCGGGGTTGCTGCAGGGCATGATAGAGGCGATTCGGGAGACCTTTGCTGCGGAGTTGAGCGAGGTGACGCTGGAAGCTGATCCGGAAACGGTGGAGGAAGGGAAGGCAGCGGCTTGGGCTGGGGCGGGGATTAATAGAGTGAGCTTCGGGGTGCAGTCGTTTTCAGATAGGGAATTGGTGGCGGCGGGGCGGATGCATCGGAGAGCGGATATTTATCGAGCAGCGGAGATTTTGCGGGAGGTGGGGATTCGGAATGTTAGTTTGGATTTGATTACGGGATTGCCGTTTCAGACAAAAGAGAGTTGGAAAGAATCGCTTGAGGAGTTGGGGAAGTTGGGGCCAAAACACGTTTCGGTTTATTTGCTGGAGGTGGATGAAGGGAGCCGGTTGGGGCTGGAGATTTTGCAAGGTGGAACGCGGTACAGCGCGGGGGCTGTTCCGAGCGACGATGCGATGGCGGAATTTTATGAAACGGCTTGCGAATTTCTGGAGGCGGCCGGGTATCACCACTATGAGATTTCGAATTGGGCTCGGTCGGGGTTTGAGTCGAAACACAATTTGAAGTATTGGAGGCGTGAGGAGTATTTAGGGTTTGGGGCTGGGGCCCACTCGTTTTCCGGCACGCAGCGCTGGGCGAATGCGCATGATGCCGCGGCGTATGTGGGGGCGATGACGGCGGGGCGCTTGCCTGCGGAGCAACTGAAGGCGGTGACGCGGGAGAGCGCGCTCGAGGAAGAATTATTCTTGGGATTGCGGCAATTGGATGGGATTGATGTGGGACGGATCGAGAGGGAGTACGGGGTAGCGCTGGGTGAGCGAATTGAGCCGCTGCGGAACGCGGGGTTGCTGGAGAGAGACGGGGACATTTTGCGACTAGCCGAAAACAAATTGAGTGTATCGAATGAGGTGTTCGTTGGATTGATGAGATGAGTCTGTCTGGGGCGGTGATATGAATATAGGAATGGGCTGGACGCGTTACAAACCTGAGAGGCTCAGTCTCGGCGTTTTTTTTCGTCGGGCTTGCCGCACTGACTGCGATCTTTGTATTGCCCGGCGCGAGGGAATCAGCCTCCGCTGTTCTCTATGTTCTGGTCCTTGGCGGGTTATTTGTGGGTGTTTCGGCGGGCCTTGGAATTGGCATAATCATTGAGCAAATGCACTTCGAAAGAAC
>DATDHE010000158.1:0-6114 GCA_036521695.1 Candidatus Acidiferrum sp.
AGGGCGCGGGGCATGCTGTCTTGGGGACGGACTGTGCTCAACACCATCGCACGTTTTGCATTAGGGCTTTGGGTTGAGGAAGCCTACTTGCGAGACGGTGACGTTTTGTCGAGCACATCAACAAGTTGCTTGGCAGCGGGAACAACTGCCTGACCGCCTGAAATGATTTCCTTCGCGCCTAGCTGCTTGCCGTACAAAGCTTTGTTGGCATCGTCGTCAGTGTCCATCGAAGCACCTTCCAGCGAGACGCCAGCAAATAGTCCCTTTGACCGCGAGTACGTCAGGACGTCCGTCTTCATCGCATCGGCGTTGTAACCAGTAGCCTGAGCTCCCGTGGGACCGGCAGCCGCAGCGGCATTGCCACCCAGCTTCGTCTTCCCATTCAAGATTTGATCCGCGCCCTTCTGGTTCATGACCACTAGTACAAAATCTGTAGCCGTGGAACCGAGTTGTACGCCGATGCTGCCTTGGTCGAGCTTGTACATAGCCGGTGCGCCCCAATCACCATTCATCGTCGCGCCCGTGCGGCAAACGAGCGCACCTCGACCGTAACTGCCGCCGACGCCGATGGCCACTTTTTTGACACTTGGGAAGATCAGGACGCAATCGGCCTGAGCAAGGATACTCTTTGGGAGGCCGTTGTTCTCACCGAGGATTTCCTGCATGACGGTGGCTGCGTTAGAGAGACGCTCCTCCTCCTTCTTCTGTGCAAATAGAGGCGAAGCTACTGCCAAACAGAATGCAAACATGACTAATCTTTTTGTCATTGGTTGTCCTTTCCTTGAAGAGAATAGATTCTGAACTCGACCCCAAAATCGCGTTGAGGATACGACCCGGAATCTGACCTGGCGGTACCGACCCAGCTCCGAAGGAGAAGTGTAGACTACCAAAGATGGGTCTGAGTGTTCAATATCGCGCACCCTGGCAACCCTGGCACCCTGCCCACAGCCGCCCCCAGCGCGGTCGCCTGGGATGAGCGTCGGAATTCCGAAGCCAAATTCGCGGACGGATTGGCACCCGCGATGAAATGGCTGCACAAGTAAAAAAAAGGAAAGTATGCCCGAAGGAGGCGAACGGGTGGCGCGACTGGTTCGCAAAACGCTGAGGACCAAACCGAAAGCCGGAACGCACTGGAGTATTCGGCAAATTGCGGGAGAGACCGGGGTATCGAAATCGACCGCGCATCGCATCTGGGAAGCGTTTGGTTTGCAACCACACCGACAAAAACATTTCAAGCTTTCGAATGATCCATTTTTTGTAGAAAAAGTACGGGATATTGTAGGGCTGTACTTACATCCCCCTGAAAATGCTGTGGTTCTGTGCGTAGATGAGAAGAACGGAATTCAAGCACTGGAACGTACCCAGCCGATGTTGCCGCTGGGATTGGGTTATGTGGAAGGAGTGACTCACGATTATCGACGCCACGGAACCATGACGTTGTTTGGTGCACTGGACACGGCAAACGGCAAAGTGCTCACGCAGTGTCGGCCGCACCATCGGCATCAGGAATATCTGGGTTTTCTTCGCGAGATTGAGAAGAACGTGCCGAAGAATCTAGAGGTGCACATCATCGTGGATAATTACGCCACGCACAAGCACCTTCGAGTGCGGCGCTGGTTTGCCGCACGACCACGATTACATGTGCATTTCACTCCGACCTATGCCTCCTGGATCAATCAGGTGGAGATCTGGTTCAATCGCATCACGCAACGAGCCATTCGCCGGGGAACGTTCAGCAGCGTGAAGGAACTGGTTGCCAAAATCGATCATTACGTGAAGAACTCTAACCGCCATTCGCAGCCGTTCGTCTGGACCGCCACGGCGGATTCAATCTTCGCCAAAGTCGAGCGACTTTGTGAAGGTATTTACAGGACAGCACACTAGCTCTTGTTTCAGGAGTTCGCCATTTTTTGGAGGCGCGATCTAGTCTTCTGACCCCTGGACTACAAGATATTTGCTCTCTCCCGTCGGTGCCCGCCACTCCCTGAGTGGTGTGTTGTCCATCGCTGTTCTCTGTATGCCCGCCGCTTGGCGAGCGCGGCAGGGCTTGATAAGTTTCCTCGCCATTGGGATGTCTTTGGGATCACTCACGAGGTACTTCATGGCCTATAGCATATCGGCATCCGTAGCTGCGGGATCGAAGATCGTCTTTAAGGCTGGTTCCGCGGGTGGCTCGTGTGGAACTTCTCCGCCGGCGGCAAAGAGAATGACGCTGCGAACCAACTCGTGGTGGTCGGCGACCAAGGTGTCGCTACCCGATTTCCAAGCGCATGCCCGCCTATATTAACTGATCTCAACTTCAACGCCTGCATTACGCCGGCAACATCTTCAGCCATCCTGTGAAATGCGGCGCCTCGCTAGAAAGCCTCGCCGACTCCCATGCCGAACGTGTGGCCGTCTCTGCCCTCGGCAATGTCTGCGCGGAGATTGAAATGATACTTCTTACTTAGTTCGAACCGCAGACCACCGCCGCCGCTGGGCAGGAAGTGGCTATTCTGCACCCTCTGTGACAATTGACTCCCACCAGGGATAACGCCGCCGACCCCGCCAAATGCGACCAGGCCGAACCTCTTCGGCAAGACGAGGCGATATTCCAATTGAGTTGCGAGCGTGTAGCGAGTGAAGTATCGCCCGGCCGTATAGCCTCGCAATTCATTGTTGGTGCCGTAGATACAGTTCCCATAGAAGGGCGGTTTGCCGGCAGTGCCGCAGAAATTGGCGTCATAGGCAAGGACCTGCTTCTTGCTCAGACTCCAATATTTGTCGAACTGACTTCTGTACGATTGGAAGGAGTACTTGCTGCCCAAATCCTGGGAGAAGAAATCTGAGGTAAGAGTGAAGAAGGTCCCGCTAACCGGATAGAAGTGGTTGGGTCGAGTATCGCGCGTTAGCCGCGCACCAACGGACCTGAGGGTCGTGTGGAGCCCGATGTCCGGAGGGATCGGAAAGTTGGTGACGTTATTGGAGCGGACCGTAATAAACGAATTGCCTGACATAAATCGTGGGCCAGCGAAAAACTTCCAGACAAGGCGGCGGAGGAATTCCCCGAGGAAGGCCTCGCCCGTTTGATTGAGAGGCAGCTTGAGGCCTGGGGCAATTTCGTTGCCGAATATGTTGTAGTTTGCGTTGCCATGGATAAAGCCTGAGGTGATCTCATACGTATTCTCTTTCAGGAAGAGCTGTCCCCCAACGGCGAATCCGCGGCTGCCGTTGTCCGTAAAGAGGCCGGCTACCCCGATCGTGGAAGGGGGAGAAACCTTGTCGTCCTTGCTAAAGGGAAAGATATACCCAAGTACAGGGGTCATTCCCGAACCGATGGCGGGGCTGGAAATAGGAAGGGGCGCGACGACAATTCCAGCCGGTATGGTGAACTTCTTCTTTTTTTTCGGCTGCGGCTCTGGCTGGGCAGGCGCGGTAGGCTGTTGGGATTGGCCCACCGCCTGCCGTGGAGCGGGTTTGACCTCTTGACTCGCGCCGGCTGCCGGGAGTTCCACCCTTTCTGGTTCCTGTGCAATCGCGGGCGCGCTCAAGAAAGTGTATAGGCCGCAAACAAACAAGACACAGCTCAGCCTAGGAATCCACATACTACACCCGTGGCCCGTTTTACCGAGCGCGGGATTGCAGGCAGCAGTTCGCATCTCAGCAGGAATTACCCTAGCGCAGTTTCAGAAATGCGGAACTGGCAAGAATGACAGGTAGCCTTCCCGGTTGAGCTCTCACCAAAGATCGGTTTTTCGCAAACTTGGCACGGTCCGACACACTGCTACTTAGCATCGGGAATTACCCTCACTGGCAGTGCTCATCCATGACAGCGGCGGGCTAAATCTGATAAGCAGTGACAGCCGGACACTGTCACTGGTACCAGAAAACAAACGACTTACACGTATGTCTTCTGGAGAGTGGTTACCGTACATCTGGAATCCTTGATCGGCACGTGTTCGACAACCGCGTTTATGGAGCAGTTGGTCCGGTTTAGCGATGACGAGTCTCCTGTTCCCCATAGCTACCGCCGCAGCACTCGTCGCCCGGCAGCTTGATCCCAAAACCACTCCGGTAACGCGAGTTAAGATCCTGGAGCTAAACTGTGATGGAACAAAACTGACAGGCTCTCGTATTCGGTAGCATGAGAATATCCCTACTATGGTTCCTCTTTCTTCTTGCGATGTTTCCGGCGGCAAGCACTAAGGGCCAGACCGCACAATCGTCCGGTCAACCCGGGAGCACTGCAACAACAAAGTCGAAAGATACTCACTCTTTCACGTCAACGGTAGATGCAGTAACGGCTAGCCTCCTGCGGGCAAATGCGGTACCTGGGGCCGCGGTCGCGCTGATTCAGAAGGGCAGAGTCGTCTAGATGCAAGGCTATGGTTTCGCCAACGCTGCCAGTGCAGCCCCTATCACACCAGAGACGGTATTCAACGTTGGCTCGATCTCGAAGTCGCCAACCGCGTGGGCGGTCATGCGGCTCGTGGATAGCGGAAAGGTAGATCTGGACCGCCCCGTTGATTTTTACCTGAAACGATGGCACCTGCCACCGTCCGCCTTTGACAACACTCAGGTCACTCTGCTACGCGTTGGGCTACTAGCGTGAGAAGCTTTTCGTGATCAACAGATCCGAAAAAATCTCGGAGATCTGCGTCCACAATCCACTCCGACCCGCCTTCTTATCTCCTTCCAGATTTTGCGCAGGGCATCCTTCGCCGATCGCCCTCGCCGATATCCAAAGTTGGCGTCATCGAATACCGGCTCGAAGATAGGCTCTAACCGATTGAGCAGCGCTTGCTGGCACACCCGGTCGTAAATCGTCGGTATGCCGAGCATTCGATACTCTCCAGGTTTGTCCTCCTTCGGAATAGGGTGTTGTCGCACCGGCAGACGTTGATAGGTGTCTTCTTCCAGCTCCCGCTGCAGCCGAGCTAACTGCGGACCCAGCTGTGCTTCAAAAGCCGCGAGACTCTGCCCATCTATACCTCCACTGCCCCGGTTCTCCTTCACCTTCTCCCAGGCCATCTCCAGGTTCTTCCGCTTATACACTTTGTCGATTAATGAATGGACCTTCCTCGCACCCGTCAGGTTGATCCAGTCCACCAGTCTCCTCAGACGAGAGCGTACGGGTTTTTCGCTTAAGGAACTGTTCCGACCTCCCTCATCTTTATTCATCTGGCTTCCTCTCTCTTCCCGACCGTCTTCGCCGACTGGCCTTCCCCGACCCACTTCCGTCGCCGGTTGCCCGGTCACGTGGCTTTCGCCGCGCTTCAAGTACTATTCAGCCGTCCGTATACTGACAGCGCATCACTCGCCGCTTCGCTTCCGCTTATAGGTCTGCTTACTCCGGTGCCACCCGAAGACTCTGTCAGCACCTCCTGAGGTCACGTGCTGTTCTTCCGTACCGTGCCGCCCGCAATCACCTTGGTGCGGTGGGTGAATGAGAACGCCTTCGTCATCATCTCGCAGACTCGACCTTGCCCCACCTTTGGCCGACCGGTTCATCATTGGGTCTCCCCATTGCTCGCGGCCCGGTACTTCTCCGCAGGCCCTTCAGATTCCATCTTGTGATGATCACTTGATGGACACCCTGCCCTCCGGAGTACGACATGCGGTGCCTCCAGGTCCGTCTTGGCTGTCTCCGGCTTTCGCCTTCGTGCCCGTTTAGACGTCTCCATACCTTCCACTTTCTCCGGCCAGCTAGGAATTACCCCCGCTTTCTTGGATATGGCGCTCCTCATTCGAGCACCAGAGGGACTTTAACCCTCCTGAACAACACGCTGCTCAGCACACGAGATGTTTGGGTCGGACTGAAGCCGATCGTTAGATTACAAACGAACCGTGGTCGTCGATGCAGAGAAGAAAGAAAACGGAAGAAAACGAAAGAGAAAAACTCTTTTAAGTGAAAAGAAAGAAGTGTGCTCAAAAAAAGCTTGACGGAGTCAGCATTGTTAGAGATGTCCGGTTACGACTTATCAGCCAAGTGCCCCAGCCGTTTCGGAAGATTGACAGGGGCTAGCCCAGTCCACCCCCGCATGGTCGCTCTTTTATGCCTCTTCGCGACCCTTCCGCAGTAGACTCCTATTTTCGCATTCGCAGACGCAGCTTGATTTTTACCTAGTCTTATTG
>DATDHE010000159.1:0-4970 GCA_036521695.1 Candidatus Acidiferrum sp.
TGTATCTGGCGAATTGCTTCGAGGGCCGATATTACCGGCAAATCGCGCCGCGAAAGGGAGATGCCTCTCCCTTTTTGAACGGACCTGGTGACAGTGAAACGATCGGAGCTGCGAAACGCTCTGCAACCAAGAGCGCAAACACCGCATGATTTCATTCCAGGTTTTTGCAGGCCTGACCGGATACCACAGTGAGCCTGAATATTTGAAAAGTTAGGCAGCCAGTGGGGTCTGAAATAAGGATCGACAATGGGGCTGCCATCCAAACGAGCGGAGATTTGCGATTGGTCGTGACACGCGCGTATCCGGCGTTCGCCCTTCCCGTGAGGTATGCGTGCGATGGTTGTTAAAGTAGGTCCTGAAATTTGCCCTGTTGACATCCCACAGGTCTTTCGCAATACTCCTGTGGATACACCACAGGAGACTACATGCTGGACGACAAGTCTGAAATTCTCCAGGGCACTCTCGATTTGATGGTCTTGAAGACCCTCGACGCCATGGGGCCATTGCATGGCTACGGAATCGCCCGCCGCATCGAACAGATCAGCGAAGAGGCTTTGCAGATCAATCAGGGCACGATCTACGCATCCCTGGTGCGCCTGATGCAGAAGCGCTGGATCTCCGGCGCCTGGGGCACGTCGGACAACAACAGAAAAGCCAAGTTTTATTCGATCACGAAAGCCGGCCGTAAGCAGCTCCATACGGAAGCGCAGAATTGGGAACGGATTTCCACTGTAATTGGCCGTGTGCTGCGCATCGCGGAGCGCGGATAACCCAATGTTTGCCTGGATAAGGGCGCTCGTTTCCCGAACTCGCACCTGGTTTTCATCCCGCCGTGTAGATCAAGACTTCGATCACGAGTTGCAGACTCATCTTGATTTGCTCACGGACGAAAATATCCGGCGAGGCATGGCGCCAGAAGAAGCCAAACGCGCCGCTCGCGTGCGGTTGGGAGGCTTCACACAACTGAAAGAAACCAATCGCGAACTCCATGGCTTACCCTTCATCGAAACGTTTTTGCAGGACACGCGCTACGCCTTCCGCATGCTGCGGAAGAATCCCGGCTTTACGGCTGTCGCTGTCCTCACGCTTGCGCTCGGCATCGGAGCCAACACCGCCATTTTCAGCGTCGTTTATGCCGTGCTCCTGAAGCCACTGCCTTATACGAATCCCGAGCAGTTGTTCACAGCTTTTCAGGCAAACACGCAAGAGGGAGTCGCGGAGACGGGCTGTTCGTATCTGAATTTCGAAGAGTGGAGGGCGCAGAATCATGTCTTTAGCGAAATGGCCGGAAACGTAGCGCACCAGCTCACGCTGACGGGCCGCGTCGAGCCTACCGTTGTGAACACGTCCGTCGTGACTCCGGAGTTCTTTGCACTTCTGGATGTTAAGCCAGTCGCGGGACGCATTTTCTTCCCCCAGGACGGCAAACAGGGTGCGCCGCCAGTGGTTCTCGTTAGCGAAGATCTGTGGCGGGGCCAGTTTGGTGCGGATCCCAAGATCATAGGAACTTCGATTAACCTGGACCAACGTCCGTTTACCGTGATTGGAATCATACCCGGCGCTTTTCGCACCCCTTTTTTCACCACCAAGCAGGAGGTCTGGATTCCGCTCGTTCAGGACCCTGTCTTTAGCACCCGCATGCCTCAGCGCGGATCGCATTTATTACCAGTTATTGGGCGGCTCAAGCCGGGCGTTTCTGTAGCCCAGGCTCAGGCGGAAATGGACGCCATCAGCGGGAGGCTGGCCGCGGAATTTCCGGCGGAGAACAGTGGTTGGACGGTCCGTCTGGTGCCGCTACAGAAGGAAATTGTGGGAGACGTGCGGACCGCGCTGCTGGTGCTGCTGGGGGCTGTAGGCCTGGTGCTCCTGATCGCTTGCGCCAATATCGCCAACTTACTTCTTACCCGCGCGACCTCCCGCTCGAAAGAGATTGCCGTTCGGAGTGCGCTGGGCGCCGGGCGCGCTCGAATCATCCGCCAGTTGCTCAGTGAGACCGCGGTGCTCGGTCTGCTTGGCGGAGCTGTCGGAATAGCTCTCGCTTACTGGGGCGTAAAAGCCTTGAGCTCGCTCCTGCCGTCGAGTTTGCCGCAGATGAACCCCATTCGCGTCGACTATTTTGTCTTGGGTTTTGCGCTTCTCCTTTCCGCTATCGCAGGCGTGGCCTTTGGCTTGGTTCCCGCCATGTTCGCGGCCAATGCCGATATACAGAGCCCGCTTCGCGAAGGCGCCCGCTCGGGCGAAAGCCGCAAGCGCCGCCGTGCGCGCAGTTTCCTGGCGGCAGGAGAAATTGCGATCGCGATGGTCTTGCTGGTAGCGGCGGGCTTGCTGCTGCGCAGCTTTTCCAAGCTCATGTCGGTCAGCCCAGGGTTCGACGTCCAGCACATCGTGAAGGCGGATATCTCGCTGCCACAGTTTCAGTATTCGAAGCCGCAGCAATGGACCGCTTTCTCCGACGAATTGCTGGCGCGAATCCAGGCTCAGCCTGGATTGCAGGATTCGGCGGTAGTTGTTCCGCGTCCGATAGCCGACCTTCGCGTCACCCTGCCATTCGATATCGTGGGAAGCCCTCCATTATCCGCATCCGCGGCCGCATCCAGGACGACGAGCTATGTATCCATTAGCCCGGGTTATTTTCATGTGATGGGTATTCCGCTTTTGTCCGGACGCCTCTTTGACCAGGGCGATGGCACGTCTTCACCTCGGGTCACGGTAATCAGCAAAACAATGGCACGGCTTTATTTTCCCAATCAAGACCCCTTGGGAAAGCAGCTCATCTTTGGTTTTCCTCCTGGTCCCGGAGCTATGCGTGAAATTGTGGGAATCGTGGGCGATGTCCGGGACGATTCCTTGGGTCAGGATCCCCGTCCCATGGTGTACGTGCCATACGCGCAAGCACCCTTTTGGGGTGCGAACGTGGTCGTAAAGAGCACATTGAGCCCATCCACAGTGGCTGCCACGATTCGGCAGGAAGTCCAAAAAATAGATAAAGATCTGCCCGTGACGGATGTCGCGATGATGCCCGATCTCATCGATGCTTCCGTCGCGCAGCCCAGGTTTCGCACGTTCTTGCTTGGGCTGTTTGCCGCGATGGCGCTGGTACTGGCCGCAACCGGGATTTTCGGGGTGATTTCCTATTCGGTGTCGCGCCGGACGAACGAGATCGGCATCCGCGTTGCGCTTGGCGCTTCGCGCGGCATGATTCTGCGCATGGTCTTGCGCGAAACCCTAGTCCTGACGTTCGCCGGCCTTGCCGTTGGACTCCCCTGCGCACTCGCGGCTTCTCGCCTGCTCGGGCACATGCTTTTCGGCGTCTCCGCTAGTGACTCTGCAACGCTCGCGACCGTCGCGTTCATTCTCGCCGCCGTGGCCGCTCTTGCCGCATACGTTCCCGCGCGCCGCGCCATGCGCGTGGATCCCATGGTCGCCCTCCGCTACGAATAGGACCGTGCGGAGGTTCAAGACTAGCTTAGCTAGGTGACCATCTGCCCGAACATCACCATCGCAGCCGATCGAAAGCACTCCCGCGACCTTGAGTACTTACTTCCCACTCGATAGCCCGGGTAGCGTCTCACGCTGTGTTTTTTCCTGCTCCACCGAGGACCCCTTCAGTATGATCCTCACGGGTGGCTGTCACGAAAATGTCACGCTAGTCGTGGAAGCAGTAGAAGGAGCAAGGCGCATGGGACAAGGACAAACACCGTCCGTTACGGAGACAGGCGACAAGACAGAAGGGCTTCTCAAAGGTCAGGTGCTCAGGTACGCAGCCTTAGTTTTTGTGGCAGCCCTACTGGTACACGGCGCGGATCATTGGCGGCGCGGCTTTAAGGTGTTGACCCCCGAGGTCTATTGGGCGGGAATGGCGCTCTCGGTCTTAGCAGTGATTTCGATCACCCTGGTGCTGACCAGGCATTCCTGGGGACCGTTGTCGGCGGTGGCAGTAGGGTTTCCGATGGCGTTTGGGGTGGCGGCGTCGCACCTGTTGCCGCATTGGAGTTCGTTCAGCGACGCGTTTCCCGGGAGCGGGCTGGACAGGTTGTCTTATACGGCCGTTATCTTCGAGGTCTTAAGCTCGCTCCTGTTTGGCGCGGCTGGCATGAGAACCTTGCTCCGTCCGAGACAGCGTGGGACATAGCGACAGAGGAAGATTATGCGGACGCTGCTCGCATCTATCCTCGGCATGTTGCTGGGCGCAAACGGCCTGTGGATGCTCGCAGGGCCATTTCATTGGTACGCGCATATTCCCGGCGTGACCGAGGCCGGACCTGCCAACGCTCACCTGATTCGTGATGTCGGTTGCGCCTTTCTTGTCCCGGCTCTTGCACTTCTATGGTTCGCCGTCTCGCAGATGCGCGCCTGGCCCGCTGTTCTCGCCGGAGCCGCATTCCCCTTCTTGCACGCGACCGTGCATGTGTGGGACACCATTGCGGGCCGCGAGCACGCTCTTCGTCTTCTGGCCGAAATCCCTACGGTCATCCTACCGGCCTTAGTGACTCTCTGGCTCGGGTGGCCGCCCCGTAAGCGGCGGGAAAAGGAGTGAGCTTAAACTATGACCAGAACTGCCCAACACTTATTGTTTCACGGCATGTTGCTTTTTCTGCTCGGGCTGCTGGGCGGTGTTGTGGTCCAGTACCTGCACAATCCACGCATGGGGTTGGCCGCGCATCTGGCCGGTGTACAAAACGGGCTAGCGTTGCTGGCGTTCGGTTTGGTGTGGCAATATACCGACCCACCTCTCCTGCAAGTCACCTATTGGACAAGCCTTTTCGGATTGTATGGCATCTGGTTGGCATTACTACTGGCTGCGATATGGGGGACGAGCCGTTCGACTCCAATTGCGGGAGCGGGCTTTACCGGGGCGCCGTGGCAGGAAATGGCAGTGACGTTGCTCCTCACTTCCGCTTCCGTTGCAATCATCGTGGCAACCGGACTTATGCTGCTCGGACTGTTTACCAAACTCAATTCGCGACAAT
>DATDHE010000160.1:0-21668 GCA_036521695.1 Candidatus Acidiferrum sp.
GAAAATCGAGCGCTTGTTCGCTTGGCTTCATAACTTTCGTCGCGTCGTCATTCGCTGGGAATACTACCCAGAGAATTTCCTTGGGATGGTTCAGCTCGCTTGCGCTTTCATCCTCCTGAGGCATTTATGAGATGGCTTCTAATAGCTATAAAGCTTGTTGTGGTGATGAGCGCAGTGGAATTGTGGAAAGCTCAGCAACCACTTTTATCCCAGTGGTCTAACGATGAGTGTTCCAAGTGGCGAACTGTGGGAATCGGTGAAAACGCAGCGCCCTATTTGTACGCAGCTCAGTAAAACGGAATACCTTCCACCACGCTCAACAGAATTTCCGCATCTTCTCCAATGCCTATGCACAGCGTCTCCACGCGCGGAAAATTACACTTCCACGCGCCAACTCGACGCCCATAGAACAACAAGGCTACGAGAAACACATCGCGCAATTCTGACGGGAGGCTTAGGTGAGACTAGGAACAAATAGGCTGAGTGAAAACGCCGTCACTATTGCAGCGTATCCATCAAGCGCGTGATCGTGCGGTTCAGATCCTTGTCCGAACGCCGCATTTCCTCGATCTTATTGATGGAGTGAAGCACCGTGGTGTGATGCTTGCCGCCAAATTGCCGTCCAATCTCCGGCAAGGACGCCGTCGTGAGCTGCTTCACGATATACATGGCCACCTGGCGGGGAAACGCGATCGCGCGGGTGTTGCTGCGAACTTTCAAATCCTGTTCGCGCATATTGAAATGTTCGCTCACGCGTTTCTGGATCAAATCGATGGTGACACGCTTCTCTTGGGAAGCGATGATGTTGCGCAGCACCTGCTGGGCGGTCGACAGCGAAATGGTGGCCCCCGTCAAAGACGCATACGCCATCAGCCGAGTCAGCGCGCCTTCCAATTCGCGCACGTTGGACTTGATCGCCCGCGCGATATACTCCGCCACATCGTCGGGCAAGCCAAACCGGTCGTTCTCCGCTTTCTTTTGCAGAATCGCGATCTTGGTTTCCAGATCCGGCGGCTGGATGTCGGCGATCAGGCCCCACTCAAACCGCGAACGCAGCCGCTCTTCGATCGAATTAATCTCTTTCGGCAGGCAGTCGGAAGAAATCACGATCTGCTTCTGCTGTTCGTAAAGCGCATTGAAGGTGTGAAAGAACTCTTCCTGCGTCCGTTCTTTCCCCGCAATGAACTGGATGTCGTCCACCAGCAATACATCCACCGTATGAAAGCGGTCGCGGAAACTAGTCATGCGGTCGAAGCGCAGCGAATTGATCACTTCGATGGTGAATTTCTCCGCGCTGACGTAACTCAGGCGCATCGCGGGATTGCGCTTTTTGATGGTGTGCCCGATGGCATGCATCAAATGCGTCTTGCCCATGCCCACTCCACCATAGAGAAAAAGCGGGTTATAAGCCTTCGAAGGTTGCTCCGCCACCGCGCGCGCCGCCGCATGGGCAAACTCATTGGACTTGCCGACGACAAACGAATCGAAGCTGTAACGCAAATTCAACTGATGATCGCTGCTTTCAAAGTCGAGCTTCGCTTGTTTCACGCCGGATGCTGTGGGAGCGGCTGACACGGGCTCTTCCTCCGTACAGACGTACTGCACTTTCACGTTGGGCGTCCCAAGTTCGTGGAATACCGCTTTGACGATTTCGCCGTAAGTCCGCGTCAGGACCTGCCGGAAGACCGTGCTGGGGATCTGCACAAACAGGTTTTCACCCTCGGCGCGATTGAGACGCGTGGGTTGAAACCAGGTGGTGTAGGTGTTGATGCTGACCCGGGACTTCACGCGCTCAAGAAACCGCTCCCAGGCATTCGTCGCAGTAGTCATCGCAAGAGAAAATCTATCCCGGCAATTTCCACAGATGTGAATAAGCTGTGGAAAGCAGGTCCCTTCATTATCTTTATCTTTTTCAGGCTTCGGGAATCATGCCCGTACGGGAGCGTCTTGCTTTCCCCTGGCGCCCCGTGCGCGGCCCTTATGGAATTGCCGGCCCCTCGAACTTACTGCTATCAGACAGCGCGGGATTGTCGCCGATTGGGGCGACTTGGGCAAGCGAAAAGTGTGCGAAGGGACTCACCGGGGTGCACACCCCATGCACAGCTTTTCCACAAGCACTATTCTTGTGCAACTCCGTTCGCCAGACCACATTTGCGCGGGAATTCCCGCAAAAATTTCGCGCACGCAAGTATCTTTGCACAGGTTCCATCCAAATTGCCCTGAGGATAATTCCCTTATTGTTGAGATTTTTTATCGGGCCGGTCGAATTCGTAGATGCCCAGCGGGTCGCTTCCGATGATCAGACGGTCTTGCTCGATGAGAATCGTATTGGCTTCGAGCCGCGCCCCTTCGGGTGTGTAGATCAAGTAGGTCGCGCGCCGGTTTCCTTCTTTGTCGAAGTGCAGCAGCTTGTCGCCCAGCGCCATCCACACTTCCCCGCTGGTGCGTTCTACCCCGACTGCCGTCAGGATGCGCTTGAACATGGGAGCGTCCCCGCGCTTCTCCTGCCGCTCAATCTCTTTACGAGTCGCTTGTGCCGCCGGCCATGCGTCCATTCCCGTATACTGAATATCTTGCCCCGCGTATCCGTAGCGGTCGTATTGCCGCACCGTCGCTTCCGGCAGGTAAGGAAATGCGAAGTACAGATGGCCTCCGCCGTCCGTCGCAAGCATTCCGATATTCAAAAAGCGATTCACCTCCGGCCGCTCGGAAATCGGCTCGGGATCGCCAAACTCGCGCACGTCGCGTCCGTTCTTATCGAACACTATGACCAAGTGTGGCTCATGCACAGTTGCTACGGCGAATTCCCCTTCCGGTAGCGCCGCTACCGCCACAGGTCCATTGAGCTTTACGACGCGCTCATTTCCCTTGGTGTCCCAGATCTTGATGGCGTTTGCACCGCGGTCCGCCACGTACACGGTTCCCTGGGCATCCACGTCCAGGTCTTCGCCGAAGGTGATCGTTGCCAGTTGGCCTGACTGCGGATTAGAACTCTTGCTATCTTCGAAGGCTGGAACTCTCTTCAGAAGTTTGCCCGCTGCGTCAAAAACGGAAGCGGATGATCCCGGCGCGCTCAACACATAATAATCTCCGTCTGCACCACGCTTCACGGCCCGAAGCCCTGGCCCAACTCCCGGCAAGAACCGCTTTTTGGCCGTCAGTTCCCCTTCCTCCTGGCCAAACGCGCACGCCGCAAGAGATGCCAGCAGACACAACCCCGCAAGGATTCTCACGTTAATCACAACCCCTTTGTTCTACTTCATTTGTCCTGAGTCCTCAGAGTACGACGGATGGATACAGGTTGCCCGTTTCAGAGTTTTCGGGGTGTCGATCAGTCAATCTTGAAGCGCAAGCGCTCGATCGATTGCGCCCGCAACCTGCCCGCCGCGTTGCGTGGCCCATGATCGTCCGTCTCGATCAGCACGCAATTCATTTGCACATCGCCGGAGGCGACTTCGAAGCGCGCCGGCAATCCATCGAGAAACTTTTTGATAATGCCGCCGCGGTCCATCCCGATCACGCCACCGTGCGGCCCGCTCATGCCCACATCCGTAATGTACGCCGTGCCGCCAGGCAGAACGTGCTCATCCGCAGTCGTCACGTGGGTGTGCGTTCCCACGATCGCGGTAACGCGCCCGTCGAGGTACCAGCCCATCGCCACCTTTTCGCTGGTGGTCTCCGCGTGCATGTCCACGAAAACAAATGCGACATCCTCCGCCAGCTTGGCCAGCTCGCTGTCCGCTTTTCGAAACGGGTCGTCGATCGGCGTCATGAAAACGCGCCCTTGCAAGTTGAGCACGGCATATTTCACTCCATTTTTTGCCGTCCCGACATAGAGCCCGGTGCCCACGTTACCCTCCGGAAAGTTCGCCGGCCGCAGCAGCCGCGGCTCGTGAGGCATAAAATCCAGAATTTCCTTGCGGTCCCAGCTGTGGTTGCCGCCTGTGAGGACCTCAATCCCCATACCGAGCAGTTCTTCCGCCAACCGCGGCGTAATCCCGAAGCCAGAAGCGGAGTTCTCGCCGTTGGCGATGACCAGATCGATCCGCCTCTGCACAACGATGTCCGCAAGGCGATCGCGAACGATCTGCCGTCCCGGCGAACCGACAATATCTCCAATAAAAAGTATGCGCATGCTTTATCAGGGCTCGTTGAATACAAAAATAGAGCGGACTGCTTGGCCGTGGGGAGCTAGGCCGTGAACCTCTGAATTAGGTGGGCGCCACGAGCCAACCGTTAGGCTTTCCTGCCCCGCTCGTCCGTCTCGATTCGCCGGCTTGCAGCGACTAACTCCAGCAACAAAGACGTGCCAGCGGGACAGGCCGTGCACACGGGCTGTCTATCCGCGGCTCCTCAGAGATTCGTCATTGGTTCAAACAGCTTTCGCTCCTTCACCTGCTTCGAAGAACCGCTCCGCCTCATATTCTAGCAGGGCCGGATGCCCATTCAAAAATGCCCAAGCCCAAGCAGCGCGCGCGTTTCACCAAGCACACTAAAGTTCTCCGAAGCGGCAGCCCCCACGTTACTTGGCTGGAACAGTTCCCCGGAGCCGCTCGCCGGGAGCGCCCGGCAGTGTGCCATTCTCAGTTTGGGCGGGCATTATGGGGATTGGCTTCGTTCTCTTAATCTGGGCTGTTGTCGGTGCAATTCTGGCTAGCATTGCGGCAGTTGTGCTCGGCGGCACGGCGGCTCTTCTCACACGTGGAGTCTCGCAAGGCCGCAAGAGAGTGATTCTTGCTACATGCGTTTTCCCCTTTCTGTCTCTCGGGTGGGCCGGGATCGTTTTCCTTTCCCAGGCGGCGGTCAACGAACTTGTATTTCATCGAGATCCTGGCCTGGGCGACACGTGGCAATGTCCCTTGCCCGACGGTTACGCGCTCTTGATGATCGACGAAACTGAACAAGGATGGGTTTTCAACCCAAAAACACAGGGATGGGGCGGCGTTGCAGAGCGCGAAGACTCAATCAGCGGCGTAAGAGTTCTTCAGCTATCCGGACCTTACATACTCGGGGGGGGTGACAGCCATGCCTACCAGTTCGCGTCAAAGGACGACTACATAGAATCCTACTTCGTCTTGGACACGAAGGCAGGAAGGCACGAAATTATCCCTACCTATGAGGCGTTGCGTTGTAAGGCCCAGCAATTGGGAATCAATCTAAATTTAGAGCGTATCAGCGTTGTGTACTCAAGGTACCGCTACACCTGGTTTGAAGCATTCGTCGGCCTTCTGGTATGCGCACCACCGCTGCTGCCTGCCTGGCTGCTCATCCGATGGATAGCGCGCCTGCGAAAAGCCGGTCAGCTCCTTTCGCAGCCAGCGTAATGAGTTGTAGCGAGTGGAAAGACTCAGTCGATGAAATCGATAACCGCGCCGTCGCGCCGGTCCAAGAAACCGACAAACTGGCCGAAGTTTGGGGCCGTCACATTGTTGTATACCGCATTGAAATTGCCGTGATTTGTGACGTTGAGCGAATAGAATCCCAGCCGAATGTGATGGATTTTGCCGCTTTTCGCCCCAATAAATGGGACCTGGAAGACACGGTAGATTTTCACATCCAAGGAGAGATACGTGGCGAAGCGCTGGCCGTTTGGCGTGCCCACATAGTTCTGCAGCACGTCCACATTCGAATACGCGTAGCCGCTGTGCACGTCGAGGATGGGACTGAAGGTGAACTTCTTCGGTAAAGCAAAGACCCCCCAGGTGACAACTCTCTGGGGGACGTCAGAAGGCAGGATGCCGTAGACGTTCGGCCGGATGACGGGCTGTAGGAAGGGAATCATCACGTCGGAAAGGTTATTCAAATCTCCCCGCGTGCGGCTCCATATATAAGACGCGTTCACCTCATTGTGTTCGTGAACGGTGAAGCGCACGGTGCTCTCCACCTCGCGATAGTGAGACGAACCGGTATTTGTGAGACCGAGGAAAGAGTTCTCGCCCGGAGCGCCGGTGAAGGGATTGAGGACAAACAGGTAAGTCGTGTGGCTGTCGATGTAGCCGATCCGCAAGACCACGTTTCTCCGCAATTCGCGATCTCCCTCGATATTCCAGGTGAAATTGCGCGGCGTTGTGCCCGGCCCCTGCGGCAAAATTCCAGCGGTCAGCGGATTCACCCCGCCCACGTAGGCGTTGGTGTAGGTTACAGGCGGCCCGATCAATTGCCCAGTGGGGTTAAACAGGCTCACCACACGCGTTGGGTTCACGTCAAAGTCGGCTGCCAGCAAAGGCAGCATGCTATAGAACAAGCCCGCTCCCGCTCGAATTACGGTTTTGCCGTCCTTATTCGGTGAATAGGCGACAGCAACGCGAGGCGCGAACGCCGCGGACCAGCCAGAGGTCTCGCTGGACAAACGCGCTCCCGCATCGACCGTCCAGTGGGAGTTTAGTATCCAATGATCCTGCACGAACTCGGCAACGGCAGTATCGGATGTATTCTGAGCTCCCGTTGGCTGAAAGTTGATCTCCTCATCTAACGTGCCGTCCTGCTCGAGGAGTTGAATGGGACTAGACGTGGCCACGCCGGAATACGAACGATAGTTTAGATCCACGCCCACATGGACCTCGTGTTTCCCCAGCCAGTGTTTCTCCGCAAATTGATAACTGGGCAGAAACTGGAACTGCTTGCCTCTCCTGGACCACTGGTTGAAAAAGTTGCCGCCCCAGCCTTGCGGCGTAATCAGCATGTCATCTAATCCTTGTCCATGAGCATTGCTGTCGAACCGCGTGTACTGCGAGATCACACTGAAAATCGCCCCGGAATCCAGCTGGTACTTGTCGGACAAGTGTGTGGCGATTCCCTTTTGATTCAAGTCGTTCGAGGCCGGCTCCGGAACGAGAGCATTAATGCCAACGTGCTGCTGCCTCAGTGGGAAAGCGTTGACGGTAAGAGTCACGATCTGTTTGGGCGAAAGAACGAACTCGAGGGTGGTAAAAGAGTTAAATCCCTGCTTCTTGGTGATGTCGTCTGGCCACGGAAGTCCGCGAACCGTGGTCTTTTTCATGTCGTACTGGAAAACTTCCGAGAAGAACAGCTTGCCCTCGATCAGCGGTCCTCCAAAGTCAACGCCAGGCGTCGCTTGAGCGATTCCCACCATCGAGCCGTTCTTGCCAAGAACGGAAGGCACAAAATTCTTTACGTAGAAATTCCATTTCTCTGCCGGGGGCTTGGTCTCAATAGTTGTCAGTCCGCCCGAGAAACTTCCGAGTGCCGCGTTATAGGGCGTTTTATAGACGGCGAACGATTGCACGGCATCCGTGGGCACCGCAATGGAAAAGCTCCCGGTCACGGGATCGGCCGTCTGCGCGGAATTCACCAGAAACAGGCTCTGATTTTCGTCAGCACCCTTGAACGTGAGTTTCCCGTCCTGCGTTTTTATCACCCCCGGAGTAATGGGAATCACTTCCCGGATCTTTTCCTCCGGGGTCGGCAAAGCAACCAGTTCGCGGTGGGTCACCGTGGCCTCTGGGTTGGCAACGCTCTCCGTTGAGATGACCTGAGTCTGTTCCTTAACCTCGACTTTTTCCGTCACCGCCTCCAGTTCGAGCGTGATGTCTTGAACCGCTGTCTGTCCTGGAGCCACTGAAACCGTTTTTGTTACCTGCTTGAACCCTTGCTGGCTGACCGAAATCGTGAACTTTCCAGCTTTGAGGCCCTTGAACTCGTAGTGCCCCGCGTCATCCGTATTCGCAGAGAGGGGGTTTCCGTCGGGCGGAACGGTACTCAGGTTTACGCCAATTCCCGATAAACCAGACGAAGCGTCCTCTTGCTTGGTGGAAACGGTGCCGCGGATAGATCCGGTCTGCGTTTTTTCAGAGTTAGAGCGGGTGCCCTGTCCAAACGCTGGAAAGGCTACGATGGCCGCAAGCAACAGCCAGGCCCAGCATCTTGCCCAGCCCCGCGGGTGCGGGCGCAAAGGAGCATCAACGGAAACGAGATTCGTTGCGCAGCGGAAAATTGTCTTCGGAAATAGCGTCATGGTCTGGCCGAAGGGAACCCTGACTATAAACGTGTTCTTTCTTTAGTAGAAACGGGTCAGTCGGATTGCCGAGCGTCACAAGCGGCGCCTTTGGCCAACCAGACGACGTCTCCTTCATTTTCAATTTGCGGGGCCGAAACTGCAAGTCCGGCGAGGTCAGGGTGTGCCCCTCCAACTCTACGGGTCCGGGCGCCAGTTAGGTGTGCCGCCTATTTTTCCCAATTCGGCTGTCTTTCAATCTCTGAGAGGTTGCCCCCGGTGAGCCTTCTCCTCGCAGAGCCGCTCGGCGTTCGCATGCAATTGCGAGAGTACCGTCTCCAGCTTTTCGATGTCGACGTCCAGTACTCCCTCGAAGAATTGGCTGCGAACTTCCTCGAACATCATTTTCAGCTGCGGCACCACTGGCCGCGCCTTGCCCGTCACCTTGATGATCAAGAGCCGGTGATCACGAGGATCGTTCTTGCGCGTAAGAAAACCACTTGTTTCAAGCCGGTCCACGAACCGGGTGATCTTGCCTTTATCTCGGCCCATGGCCTTCGCGAGCTTTCCCGCGGAGGTTTCTCCATCCTCCGCACAATGCAAGAGCACCGCCGCTTCCTGCGCGGTCATCCCGAATTGGTTGAAGCAGCGGTCAAAGGCTGTCTGCAGCCGTATGCTGGTGCGAAAGAGCCGGGATATCGAGAGCTCCGCCTGCCACTCTCGGATCCCGGTGAAGTTCCGCGAAGTCTTTTCCGCTCTTCCGGGGGGCTTCCGCAGAAATGCCCCCCTCTTTCCGGTCTCGGTATTTGCCGTGATCGAATGTTTGGCTGTCATGACGTCTCGCGTTAAATGCGCAAGCTGGTCCGTCCAGTTCATCTAGAAGTGAAACCCCAGTTCTGCTGTCAGCGCACGTGGTGTCACGTAGTGAGTTCCGCTGAAGGTGGAGAGGAAGTTGTAAAGCGCCACTTTGTTGGTCACGTTGATGGCCGTGAATCGCAGGCTCCACTTGTAACGGTCGCCATGGAAAAGGTCGTCTTCGCCCACCGATACGTCGAATAAATTTCGCGGCGCGATTCGCGGAGGGTTGTGATCGTCGCTCTGAGTGCCAGGCGCTGGAACGGTTACGTACTTGGAACCGTAACTTGTTGCCGGACAGAGATTCGCGCCGAACGTTGAACTGATCGGAGCCGTGGGCGTCGCAAACACGCTTCCGCAGAAGAGTCCTGCCTGAAACTGTTGATCCGGGGTTAGTCCGGAGACGTCTATGAGATTGTTGGGGCCACCGCCTTCCGGCCCGTTTGCGCAAGACTGGCCTCCGAAGCACGGCACTGGACCGGCCACAAGCCCGCTATCGTACCGCCAGTTGAAGCCGACCCACGGGCCGCGCTTCCACGGCTGATATTGCAAGTGCGTGGTCTGGTTGAATTTCTCATCGTGGTCGATGCGAAACACATTGCTTCCTCCCGGCGTAGCGCCAATCCCGCTGACCTGCGGTGTAAAGAATCGCGCCTGCACGCTGGACATCACCACAAATGCCGTCAATCCGTGAAAGTTAGGCACGCTCGCCCGGATGGCATAGCCGGGAATTTTCGAACTGGCCCACTCGATGGGATACGTGATCGGAGTGTTGCCCAGCACGCTGAAATCGAACGCCTCGTGCGTGTACTTCCAGATGTACTCGGCATCCACGACCAGGTACTTCTTGAAAGCTTGCTCAAATCCCGCATGGAACTCGTTGCGATGGCCCGGGCTGAGCGGCTGTTGGGTTGCTGATACGCATTGGCCGCCAGGCACTGACTCCTGGAGCGCGAAAATCACGGGGTCGTTGCAACCCGTGCTCGCCAGGATAAGGTTTTCGTTGAACGGAGTCTCCATCGTCCGGGCGTAAGAAAGGCGCAGCACGGTGCTCGTAGGCTTCAACTTGTAAGCGATGCCCACGCGCGGTTCGATCTGCTTCGCAGTGGCGATGCCGTTGTAGAAATCAGCGCGCAACCCGAGGTTAAAGCTCCAGTCCTTTACCGAAACGGTGTCCTGCGCGAACAGCGCCGTTTCCTTAATGTCGGTGTGCCCATTGAACGGGAATAGCCCGCTGTTCGTTTGTCCCGCGGAGCAGCCATCGGATGCAGGCAGTGGAGCCGTTCGAGTCAAGTCGTAACAGCCGAGCAGTGGAACAAATCCCGGATTCTGCGTGCCGCCGGGATTGCTGATCCCGCCGCAAGCCGCCGGATCGGTGATGGCCGGATTTGTATTGAGGCTTCCATCCGCATTCAAACAAACCGCGTTCACCGTCGGATTGACGATGCCGAATTGGTCGTTTTCTGTGAGGAAGGTGTGCTCGAACGTGACACCCAATTTCACGTTGTTGATGCCCTTCACGTACGACAAACTTGCGTGGGCCCCGGCATTCGTCAAAGTGCGGTGCTGTCGAATGGTCTCCAGTTGCAGGTCGGGTGACTCGTCGGCAAAGGGGTTTCCGCTTGGGTAGTAATTGTATTGATCCTGCCGCACAAAACCGCCCAGTGTGAAGACCGTCTTCTGATTGATCAGACGTGTCCACGACGGCGCGATGTTGAACGTCCCGATCTTTGACCGCTGATCCTGGGGACCAACGGGCTGGCCATTTGGCCCCAGCCCTCCGCAGGAAGCTGTTTGTCCGGGCGGGCAAATTGGATCCGCTGAGTTGAATGTCCAACCTGTCCCATTTTCCGCATCGTACGAATTCGGCGTCTGAAACCAGGACCGGCTGTAGCCGAAGTTCAGGTTAATGGTATCCCCCGAAGAAACTTTGAAATCCACGCGGTCGAAGAAATTTCCCTCATTGCCGCGGTCGTGCATGACGTTGAATTCCGGACCATCGAGGAATCGGCCGGTATCGAGCCCGCTGCCTGAAACATAATTTCCCCAGTTATTTCCTCCGTAAGCCAAATCGAACCCCCCGCCAGCACTCCCAAAAGAGCCGTAGGAAGAGGTTACCTGCCCATGCGGCGGATGAACACCCAAGCCAGAGCGCGTGGTCACCACGATCACCAAACTCGTCTTGCCTCCAAATTCTGCCGGCGGCGCTCCGGAAATCACTTCCATGGATTGGATCGAATCGGAGGGAATCTGATTCGAGAACACTTTGCTCTGCTGGTCCGTGATGGGCTGGCCGTCCACCGAAAACGAGTTAGACGCGTGATCCCCGAGCCCATGAAAAAGCCCGTTGGAGTCCGCGGCAACTCCGGGCGAGGTCAGAGTCACGAGCGAACTCACCGAGGAAGACGCACTTTCCAGGGGAAGGGTGTCGAACAATGCGCGGTCCACGTCGGTATGAAACGTCGACTGGGTCTCTACCAGGTCCCCGGCATTTTCCGTGACCGTCACGCTCGTTGTGGCCGAGACGATCTTCAACTCGATCTGTAGCGTGACTGGAACTCTCGACCGCACGTCCACATCCTGCGTGTACGATTCAAATTGATCGGCGGTGACAACCAGGTGGTACGGATTGAATGGAACGTCTGCGAACTTGAAAGTTCCGTCCGTCCCGGTAATCGCCTCGCGATGAAATCCGCTCACTGAATGCGACATCGCGACCTTGGCGTTCGCGACGGCACTCCCCGACGGATCCTTCACCACTCCCTCTACTGCGCCGCCCGACTGCGATCGCGCCGCCGGCGCCGAAAACACCATGCCTATCGCCAGGAACAATGGCATAATCCTTTGCAAAATCTTCATTTTTTCCTCCGTCCCTGCGAAGGGACTCTCGTCGTAGGAGTGTGGAAAGAGGCCGCCTGAAAAAATGGCGGTAGCGCTGGCCAACTAAAGGTCAGCGCTTACTTGTGCGATTCACTAGTAGGAGATGGAGATCATGCGGAGGGAGGCGCTCGAGAAGCGCGGTGCAGAGAAAAAGCACTGCTCGGCGCAGCATGCCGCGGGAGCGAAGTATATCGGGCGATCAGCTCGGGAGCGGCCACGAGGTCGAGCGCGACCGCGGCCAGCACAGGCATGTGCAGCGACTGGCAGACGTGGCAGACAGTTTCAGGACCACCCGTATGTTGGTGGAGCAGGCTGCCGCCCGCCGCAAAATACAGCAGGACGGCGCACGCCAACACCGCTAGCGCTCGGCGCGCCATCGCCCGTCCGAATCTAGTTCTACCCGGTTGCATGACCCTACCTTAGCCTAGCACCTTCGACGTGCGAGCGTGCGGTAAGGAAGCAGAAAGTTGACCCCTCACCAGATCCGTTTCTTGACCCCGCAACCATTCCAGCCTAAGCTCCGTCTTAGTAGAAAGATGTTCGTTAACCCTAACCGGACGCGCGTCTGCCGACTGCTGCTCGGAATCATCTTCCTCGCGGCGCAGTTCCACTTTTGTGCCGATCTGAATTCCGGGCCCAGCGGTTCGCATCCTTGTCAGTTTTGTTCCACCGCCGGTTCCGCGATTCCGACTCAGACTCCAGATCTGGCCATAGTTCCCGTCGTGAACCGGCTCGAAGTTTTTGCCACCATTCTCTTTCCTTCTTTAGAAATTCAGCGTTCTACTTCTCCTCGCGCGCCTCCGGCTCTGTAGTTCCCCGCACTTCTTCCATTCTATTCGTCCTTTCCTAACGGCATCGACTAGTCCCTATCGCACGGGACTTTAGAGGAGTTCTACCATGAAGAAAGGAATGGCATTGGCCACCGCGCTTTTGGCCCTGCCCGTCTGTTTGCTGGCCCAGCAGAATCCCCCGGCTGTGGCGGGTTCGTCTCCGCTTCCGGCCCCGGCGGCTCCGCAGGCTGCCTCTGCGCGCATAACGCTCGAAGAAGCCATCCGTCTTGCCATTCAGCACAATCACGCTCTCCAGGCTGCTCGTACCACCATCTTGCAGAACGAAGCGCTCGAGACCACCGCCAATCTCCGTCCCAACCCCGTGCTCTCCTGGGATGCTCAGTTCTTGCCCATCTTTCAGCCCAGCAAATTCGACGCCGACTACATCAATACCCAATCGCAGTTCGATCTGGGCATTGGTTACACCTTTGAGCGCGGCAAGAAACGCCAGCATCGCCTGCAAGCTGCTAAAGATCAGACCATCGTCTCACGCTCCCAGGTCGCCGATAACGAACGCCAGCTCGTCTTCAACGTTTCGCAGCAGTTCGTCGACGTTGTCCTTGCGCAGTCCACCATCGATTTTTCGAAGCAGGACTTGGAAAGTTTCCAGAAGACCGTGGACATCAGCGAGGCGCGCTACAAAGCCGGAGATATGAGCGAAGGCGACTTCCTTAAAATAAAACTCCAGCTTCTGCAATTCCAGACGGATTACTCCTCGGCAGTCCTCGCTAAGGTTCAGGCTATCGCGGCCCTTCGGCAGCTCGTCGGTTTCGAGTCCGTACCGGACTTCTTCGATGTCGACGGCAAGCTCGATTACCAGCCTGTCCACGCCGGTCTGGAAGATTTGAGAGCGCTGGCCATGCGCACTCGCCCCGACCTGGTCGCCGCCCAGCAAGGAGTGATCGCCGCGCGAAGCCAGGAATTGCTCGCCGAAGCCAACGGCAAGCGGGATCTCGGCGCCAGCTTTAATTACTCGCACGTAGCCGCCACCAACACCGGCGCCGTTTTCTTCAACATCCAGCTCCCCATCTTCGATCGCAATCAGGGGGAAATCGCCCGCACCCGCTACGCCATCACCCAGTCCCAACAACTGGCCAGCGAAACGGCCGAGCAAGTCATGAGTGACGTCGTCGACGCTTATGAAGCCCTTCGCACCAACGATCAAATTGTCCAGCTCTATCGCGGTGGCTACGTCGACGCGGCTCAGAAATCCCGTGACATCAGCGAGTACGCCTATCAAAAAGGCGCCGCGAGCTTGCTCGATTTTCTCGACGCCGAGCGAAGCTACCGCGCGAACCAACTCGCATACCGCCAGGCGCTCGCCAGTTACATGACCGCGCTCGAACAGTTGCGTCAGGCCGCGGGAACGAGGGATCTGCCATGAATTTCAAAAACCACTTTCGTAACTTGATACTTCCTGCCCTTGCGTTGGCCGCAGTCATTCTCATGGTCTCGCTCACAGGCTGCGGTTCCGGCCGTTCCGAGTCCAAAATGACTTCCTACTCCTCAAGCGAGACGAAAGAGGAATCCGCCGAGCTCTTCACCGTTCCTCAAGATCAGATGGCCCACGTCCAAGTGGTGTCCGTCGAAAAAGCCGCCTTACCGCGTGTTTTGCGACTCACCGGGGCGGTGGCCTACAACTCCTTCATGACCACCCCAGTCTTTGCCGCCATCGGTGGCCCGGTCCATGAACTCCTCGTTGCCCCGGGTGAAACTGTCCGGCAAGGGCAGCCGCTCCTCACCGTCAACAGCCCGGATTACTCTGCGGCGCGCTCGGCTTATATCAAGGCCCGCGATGCTTATCTCCTTATGGAAAAGTTTTACACCCGTGCGCAGGACCTCTTCGCTCACGGCGCCATAGCGGAGGCCGATTTTCAGCAGGCCGAATCCAATCGCACCCAGGCCCAGGCCGATCTCCAATCCAGCGAAGACGCTCTCCGCGTGCTGGGCATCGACGACCCCGAGTCTCTCGTGAAGAATCCCCCGAAAACCACTTCGCAAATTCCCGTCATCGCTCCTGTCGGTGGAGAAATTGTCGAGCGCCTTGTCGGACCCGGCCAGTTGCTGCAAGCCGGCGCGACCCAGGTCTTCACTATTTCCGACATGACCACTGTCTGGGTTCTCGTCAATGTCTACCAGAGTGAAATGTCCTACGTTCATTTGGGCGATGTCGTGGACGTTAACACCGATTCCTATCCCGATGTATTTCACGGACGAATTTCCTACCTCGCCACGGCGCTCGATCCCAACACTCGCACCCTCCAGGCGCGCATCGTCACGGAAAATCCGGGCAAAAAGCTGAAGAAGGATATGTACGTTACCGCCTCTGTGAATGCTGGCTCCATCGCCAATGCTCTCACGGTTCCGGATTCGTCCGTCCTTCGCGGCACCGAAAATGAGCCCTTTGTTTACGTGCAATCAACCACAAAGCAAAACGAATTCGCGCGCCGTTTGGTTCAGCTCGGCGACAGTCACGGTGGCCGAACGCAGATTACGAGCGGCGTGAAGGAAGGCGAGCACGTTGTGGGTGACGGCAGCCTCTTTCTGCAATTCAAGAATTCTTTGGAGCACTAGAGGAAGACGCGGCCGAGAGAAATCACGATGATCCATCACATTGTCCAATTCGCCCTGCGCCAGCGCTTCCTCATCATTATCATCACCTTGTTGATAGTGATTGCCGGCGCCGATTCCTTCCGCCGCATGCCTGTCGACGCGTATCCCGACCTTTCTCCGCCCATGGTCGAGCTGATTACTCAGTGGCCCGGCCACGCTGCCGAAGAGGTCGAGCGCCTCACAACTCTTCCTCTCGAGCTCGCCATGAACGGCACGCCGAACCTCAAGGTGATGCGTTCCATTTCGCTTTACGGTCTGAGCGACGTCATCCTCACCTTCGAGGACAGTACCGACTCCTATTTCGCGCGCCAAGTCGTTTTCCAGCGCCTTAGCGACGCCACCCTTCCGTCCGGCGTTACGCCCAGCATGGCTCCGCTGTTCAGTCCCAGCGGCCTCGTCTACCGCTACGTCATCGAGAGCCCCGATCGATCGCCGATGGAACTGCACACCTTCGAGGATTGGATCATCGAGCGCGCCTATCGCAGTGTCCCCGGCGTTGCCGATGACTCCGGCTTCGGCGGCCCTACGATGCAATATCACGTGCTGCTCGACCCAGTGAAGCTCTACAACTATCACCTGCCCGTCGTGCAGGTGCTCAACGCTCTCACCGCTAACAACGCCAACACCGGCGGTGGTTTCTACTCCCAGGGCGGCCAGTTTTATTACGTTCGAGGCCTCGGCCTCGTCAAAACCACGGAAGACATCGGCGAAGTTGTGGTCGGTAGCGGCGGCAATGGGGCGCCCATCCGCGTCAAGGATATCGGCCGCGTTGTCATCGGCAGCGCCCCGCGCCTCGGCATTTTCGGCTTCCAGGACAAAGGAGAGAAGGGTAAAGACAACCCCGATGCCGTCGAAGGCGTCATTCTCATGCGCCGTGGGGAGCAGACACAAAACGTACTCGAAGGCGTCGAGAAAAAAACCGTCGAGATCAACCGCGACCTGCTTCCACCCGACGTCAAAGTCCGCCCTTACTATGACCGCAGCGACCTCGTCAAAGTCACCACCGACACCGTCGAATGGAATCTCCTGCGCGGCATGGTGCTCGTTCTCATCGTCCTTATCTTTTTCCTTGTCAGTATCCGCGCTGCGGTCATCACCGCGCTTACAGTCCCTCTCGCTCTCCTCTTCGCCTTCATCTTTCTCCACGCCACCGGCGAAGCCGCCAACCTCCTCTCCATCGGCGCCATCGACTTCGGCATCATCATTGACGGGACCATCGTCATGGTCGAAAACATTTATCGCGAGCTCAGCCTTCGCCATGGCCAGGAATACAAAATCAACGACGTCATCCTCGCCGCGGCTCGCGACGTCGACCGCCCCATCTTTTATTCCGTCGCCGTCATCATCGCCGGTTATCTCCCCATCTATGCTCTCACCGGTCCCGCCGGAAGACTTTTCCATCCCATGGCGGACACCATGGCCTTTGCACTCGTTGGCGCCCTCGTCCTCACACTCACTCTGGTTCCCGTCCTGGCCTCCTACTGGTTCAAGAATGGCGTCCAGGAAAAGCCCAATCGCCTTTTCGAGCGCGTCCGCAGTGGCTACGGGAAACAACTCGAATGGTGCCTCAATCATCCGAAGTTGACTCTGTTTGTCGTTACTCTTATTTTTGGTGCAACCCTGCTTCTCCTCCCCTTTATTGGCGGCGAATTCTTGCCGCACCTCGATGAGGGCGCTCTGTGGCTTCGCGCCACCATGCCCTACACCATTTCTTTCGAAGACTCCGCCAAGTTTGCTCCACAGGTCCGCGACATTCTTTCGAAATACCCGCAAGTCACCGTCGTCGGCTCCGAGCTTGGCCGCCCCGATGACGGCACCGATCCCACTGGTTTTTTCAATTGTGAGTTTTACGTTGGATTGAAGCCCTATGACGATCCATCTTGGAAATCCGGCTCCATTCACACCAAGGAGGAGCTTAGCCGCGAATTCGATAAAAGACTGGCGTCTTATCCCGGCGTGATTTTCAATTTTACCCAGCCCGCCGAAGACGCCGTCGATGAGGCTCTCACCGGTCTCAAATCCTCCTTGGCCGTCAAAGTGTTCGGCCCCGATCTCAATATTCTTGAGAAAAAAGCCGTCGAGATTCGCAACATTCTGGCCAAAACTCCCGGCTTCAAAGAGCTAACCGTAGTCCGCGAGCTCGGCCAGCCTAGTCTCCTCATTGACGCCGACCGCGCCAAAATCGCCCGCTATGGTATCAACGTCGCTGACGTCGAAGCCGTCGTCCAAGCGGCCATCGGCGGTCAAGCGGCCACACAAGTGATTCAAGGCGAGAAACTTTTTGACCTCGTCGTTCGCATGGAGCCCCAATACCGTTCCAGTGCACGCGCCATCGGCGATCTCCTGGTCCCCGCACCCGCCGGCCAGCAGATTCCGCTCTCCGAACTCGCCACTATCAAGGAAGCTTCCGGCGCTTCCTTCATCTATCGCGAAAACAATTCGCGCTACATTGGCATTCAGTTTTCCGTGGAAGGCCGCAACCTGGAAGGAACCGTCAACGACGGTCAGGCCGCCGTTAAAAAGGCCGTCACCCTCCCCGAAGGCTATCGTCTTGATTGGGGCGGCGAATACAGCGAGCTCCTCGAAGCCAAGGCGCAATTCCTCGTCATCGGCCCGCTGGCGCTCCTGCTCATTTTCATGATTCTCTTCGCGCTTTACGGCAACTTCAAATTCCCCATCACCATAGCTCTCGGCGTCATCTTGACCGAGCCTGTCGGCGCGCTCATCGCTCTCAAGCTCACCCACACGCCCATCAGCGTCTCCAGCATCCTCGGTTTGCTGGCTCTGCTCGGCGTCTCCGTCGAAACCGCAGTCATCCTCGTCAGCTACATCAACAAACTTCGTCTCGAAGGCAAAAGTGTCCGCGACGCCACACTCGAAGCTTCGCTTCTCCGCCTTCGTCCCATCATGATGACCGCGCTCGTGGCTTGCCTAGGCCTGCTCCCCGCCGCCATGTCCACCGGCGTCGGCAGCGACACGCAAAAGCCCTTCGCCATCGTCGTCGTCGCCGGCCTCGTCTCGCGCCTGGTCCTCGGCTTCTTCGTCAATCCAGTTCTCTACGAAATCGTCGCTCGCGAAGGCGATGTCCTTCAGGTCTGATGTGCTCGCCTGCCACCCGGCGCGCAAACGTCGTTCAGATTCATTGGCCGCATGACAGAAACGTTAAGGCGGCCGAGCTATCGCTCAGCATCTCTCCCGAGTTCTGAAGGGAAACACTTCATGTTCTGTTTGTGGCGGCGAGGCTTATTTACACTGGATTTCTAAGAGCCCGCGGACGTAGGCGGGGAATTCTTGCAGGAATCAGGTCGATCGCTTAGCTGTTCGGATCGAACGTCACGGCTACGGTCATCGTGCTCTCACCGCCTGGCGAAAATCGCCACTGCCGCACCGCTTTCTCAGCGGCATCGGCCAAAGCCGGGTTTCCACCAAGTACCTCAACGTCCTTAACGCTCCCATCCGCATGAATGGCGACCTTCAGGCGTACCGTCCCGCCAATTCCCCTTCTTTTCAGGATAGCTGGATACTGCACTTCCACTTTTTTTACTATTTTACGGTCATTGTCCTGCGCCCGGACCGGCGTCAGGCTCAGAAGTGCCAAGAATAGGCAGCCGCATGTCGTGGCCCATGGAGTCCTTCGTTCACGTCTTGTCATTGTGCAGGCCTTAAAGCAGCAGCGGGGATTCGGTTCTAAGACCACCCACACCGTAGCCACTCCCTTTTGCCGCACTAGAGCTGCAGGCACACTACCAACGTTCTGTGTTTTCTGAGAGCCGGTTCCACCAGCGCATTGCGCCCTCCATGGCAATCATAAATTATTGTAATTAAGCAACTTAGTCAGTGGAAGGAGGACCCTGCTCAAACGCCTTGCGCGGTCGCGGGACGTGGTTCCCACAAGACTTTCGCAAGTCCCTCGCAGCGTGCTGTTTCACATTGAGATGATTCCCGCGGTATCTCCGCCCCAATTGAGAGTCTGCTGGACCGAACCCGAGCCTTCTACTTCGCTGGAGCAGGCTGCGCCGTCGGCGGCAAAATCCCATTCAACCGCAAATAGATCGCCTGCCCGGCATAGTGGTCATACCAATCGTCGCTAAGGATAATCAGCGCCCCCGCCCTCGAAGTCTGCCTATTTCCGAATAAGGTGAGCTGATCGCCGAGCTTCGAATCGTCCACGCCCGCCAGCACCGTCGAGCAAAACTCAAACGAACCTTTCAACGCCGCCACCAGCTTGTCCTTTCCATCCGCATCCGTCAGTTTCAAGTCCGGCGCCGCTTGTCCCGAGATCTTCGAGCACAAAAAATAGTTGGACTGCGCAATATGCATCACCGTATGTCCATACGAGTTCATCTCCGGCGTCGGCTTAAACCCATATTTTTCCGCCGGCATCAACTCCGCCGCCCCCACCATGTTCTTCTCGTACCGCGTCAACTGGCTCTTAACCATCGTCGTCACCGGATTCGCCACCGGCCCTGACGGTGCCGCGTCCTGCGCCGCACAAAGTGCCCCGCTCATTAGCAGCCCCGCCCCCACCAATCCAATCCCTTTCATCTTCATTCTCCTCCCCTCCTTGGGCCCTCACCTCGCGCCCCACTTCCTCCAACGATGCCGCACGGAAGCATACTCCCGCCCCATCCCAGCGACAAGCGGCTTCGCGCCCCGAGCGCCCCAAAGCATTTCTCCATCCATGCCAGGATGATTGAGAGTGAACGGTGTCAGGAACCCGCGCCCTCAGCCGACACTCCTGTGATGACCTAACCCAAGGATCTCCCTCGCTCGGCTCGTTTTCTCCCTCATCCTCCTGGGCCCCGATTATTGCGGAATTCGATACTACTCATTCAAATTTCGTTTACCTTCCAGCATCCCTTCGCGCTCATAATAGATGCCGCGTCTATCGAAGCATGCCAGCCGCTTCGAATCGATTTTAAATTAGTGATCTGGCCGCAGGCGTCGGCCTTTCTCGAAAGGTTGGCATCAGGGCCGCGGGTCACGGCCTGAACGAGGAGCTTATGGCAAGAACAGACGGAAACGGTTCATCGGCAAAAACTAAAACCCCCTCCGCCAAAAAACTTTCCCCTGAGCGGAAGATCGAGCTGCGCGCCTACGAAATTTACCTCGAACGCAACGGCGCTCCCGGCAACCCGCTCGAAGACTGGGTCCGCGCGGAACGCGAAATTCTCCAAAAGAGCCGCAAAACCACCAAGAAAACCGCCGCGGCCGCAGCCTAATTCCGGCTGACGGCTTTCCTCCCTGCGGTTGTCTCTTCTAACGTCGGTGTAGAGGCGTGGCTTCGGCCACGCGTCTCTCTTATTGATTTCCTTTACGCCGCTCGACAGTCAGCCGCAGACATTCCCCGGACAGTCCGCTACAATGGCCCGGCTCCAGAAACGCAATCTAAATTTCGTGAAGGCAAATTTTGATGCCCCTAGTGCCACAAAATAATCCTAGCGTCTCGCGCCAAGCCACCGCCAAGTTTCTGGTCTACGCACTGGCATGCCCCCTGGCGTTCGTCGCACTGTCCGCGTCGCCAACAGTTCTCCAAGCTGTACCGCAAGCTCCGCACGCAAAGAATTCCGCCGCGCAACCTCGCGTCGCCATCTCTTTCGATTCGAAACTCAGCCCCACTCCTCTCGACGGCCGCGTGTACATTGTCATCTCCACCACTAACGAGCCCGAGCCTCGCACGCAAATCCTCGAAGAAGAAGTCCAGTCCCAGCAAATCTTCGGCGCCGACGTCGACGCCCTCGCCCCCGGCCAAAACGCCATCATCGCCGATGACGCCCTCGGTTACCCCACCGGTAATTTTCGCGATCTTCCCCCCGGCGACTATTGGGTCCAGGGCGTCCTAAACAAATACACCACCTTCCACCGCGCCGACGGCCACACCGTAAAACTCCCCATGGACGAAGGCGAAGGCCAGCACTGGGACACTAAGCCCGGCAATTTCTACAGCGTCCCCGAAAAAATCCACATCGATCCCGCCGGCTCAAACGCCAGCATCATCCAGATCCGTCTCAGTAAAATCGTCCCGCCCATCGAGTCGCCCAAAGACACCGAATGGGTCAAGCACATCCGCATACAAAGCCAGGCGCTCACCACATTCTGGGGCCGCCCCATGTATCTCGGCGCAATTGTCGTCATCCCCGAAGGCTGGGCCTCCCATCCCGACGCCCATTATCCGCTCCTCGTGAATCACGGCCACTTCCCCGATGACTTCCATGGCTTCCGCACCACGCCACCCGACCCCGCCATGACCGGCTACCAGCTCGAGCGCGCCCAAACGCAATACAAGTTTTATCAGGACTGGACCACCGGCAAACTCCCGCACGTGCTGCTCCTCCTAGTCCAGCACGCGAATCCCTACTACGACGACTCCTACGCGGTCGATTCCGCCAACGTCGGCCCTTACGGCGAAGCCATCAATCGCGAACTCATTCCCGCCATCGAAAAACAATTCCGCGGCATCGGCCAGGGCTGGGCCCGCGCCGTTTACGGCGGTTCCACAGGCGGCTGGGAAACGCTGGCCACGCAGATTTTCTATC
>DATDHE010000161.1:0-3332 GCA_036521695.1 Candidatus Acidiferrum sp.
CCAATCCCACCAGTGGGGGCGTCACGGCTTCGACGGAGATGCTTGCGGCCAAGAGGCATGCCGGGGTGCACACACCCGTAATCGCGTGCAAAATGATAATTGCCAATCAACAGATGGCATACGCAGCCTAACTAGTTTAGGCAGCCGTCCGAGGAGGCTTCGCCCGTGGGCCTCCGAAGGACGTCACACAGCGGGCTGCTCTTTCCGGCTAGGTCTGGGCCGGGAGGCTAAGATCACAGGCTAGCGGAACGCGTTTCTTGTCCGTTCTGAGCGCGGGCCGCGAACGTCCTGGGGTAATGCTCAGGGCATGAACTGGACTACGCATGTAGTCTCTTGACCAGTAACATTTTCGGACGCGGGTTCGACTCCCGTCGCCTCCACCAGTTATCTTATTTATTATCAATAGTTTACAAGCAAGTTGCGGCGGGTTCCTGCCCGCCGCGTTCAAGTGCATTTAAAGCTATTGAAATCAGTCGTTTCAGCTGGCGTCTCTTTGTTTCGTACAATTCAAAATCTTGCGCAGCAGGTGTTTTGCGAGGCACCAGCGTAAGCCCGTGTGGGTTCCGGAAATTCTGGCACGCCAATTCCGGAAATTCTGGCACGTTCTGCAGCAGGCGGCAAGGCCTCCTGTAAGTTCAGGTGACGGGTGCGCCACGAGGGCCCATCGAGGTGGATAAAGCGTCCGCGCTCGAGGATGCGATCCAGGATGGCGGCCGCGAGATCTTCGTCATGCAAAACCTTTCCCCATTCGCTGAACGGCTTATTCGTGGTGAAGATCATAGGTCGTTTTCTCAGGTGGCGATTGTTGACCACATGAAACAAAACATTGGCGGCATCGGGACCGTAGGTTAAATAACCAACCTCGTCGACGACCAAAACGTGAGGATGCGTGTAGGTTAGCAAGGATTCCTGCAAGCATCCTTTCTTGCTGGCATTGGAAAGCTCTTCCACGAGTTCTGCGGCATTCGTGCACAAGGTCTCGAAGCCATTCTGGATGGCGCGATAGCCGATGGCGACAGCCAGGTGAGTTTTCCCGCGACCGGTCTTGCCGTAGAAAATCAGCGAGCGGCCTTCGGTAACAAAATCCGGTCCGAGGTAGGAACCGAGCAGGGACAGACGCAGTGTCGTCTGCAGACTGAAGTCGAACTCCTCAATGGTCTTGAAGAAGGGGAAGTGGGCCTTGCGGGTAAAACGTTGCAAGCGGGTTTGCTTGCGATGGGCCACTTCTTCGGCCAGCAGCAGAGCAAGAAAATCACGATAGCTCCAGTTTTCTTTCTCGGCTCGATCCGCCAGGTCTTGGTAGATACGACGGGTATGTGCCAGGTTCAACCGTCGGAACAGAGACTCCAGTTGCCCTTCCGAAAGCTGCGGCATGGTCGAGTTCAATCCTAGCTTGTGAGGACTCGTATGCTTGCTCATCCTTGCTCCTCCGTCTTACCGAGATCTTGCATCCTTGAGAACCAGGTCTTTCCTCCCCCGCCCAGGCTGTCGCAGCGGTCCTCGCCGTCAAGGATGCGCTCCGCCGCGCCTGAACAGCGGCGCGTCCTTGACCGCTGCGGGCCGCTGCAAGGGGCTCCGCTAGGGAGGAAATGCAAAAATAAAAAGACCTCTCCGAGTTTTCTTCGGAGGCAGCGTCCTCTTCTGGTTTTGTGCCCGGGTCGTTTTCCACCAAAAAATATCGCGCCAGGATCGCCTACCAACGACGATCCCCAACTCGGTCGACCCCTAGCATTCCCCATTTTGTCCGTTTTCATTGCACCCCCTGCGGAAAGCTCAACCCGGGTTGGAGTGATCTCTCGACATAAACCGCACCAAAGATCTGCTGCTTCAGGCCTTCTTCCATGGCCCGCCGCAGAACTTCCGGGCCGTGGCTCTGCAAAATCTGGTGCAGCCGATCGACATCCTCGTACCACTGCCGTGGTCGGCGGTGCACGATCTCGGTGAGATAGCGAATCGCTGGCTCTCCCAGCTCCAACAACTGCTGCCGTTTCAGATAGCGCTTGCCGCGTTTCCCCGAGACCGCCGCCACCATTGCCGCGCGGTGCTCCGGCAACGAGGAGCTCTCCTGCGTTCCAAACTTTCGGGGATGTTCCGCTTCATACCGCGCCGCCACAATGCGCACCCTTTGCGCATACAGGTACATCGTGGCCGGCATGCTGATCGCCTCCGGCGGCATGGAATACGCATGACCGTCGTGCAGCACCGTCCCGGTGGGACCGACATAGACCGGAATCCGTAGAGCCAGCTGCTCCGGCTGCACTTTCAATGCACGCAGTCGCGGTGCTTCTTCCGCCAGTCGCACGGCCGGAATGATTCCGGTCGCCCGGCATGGACGTTCCTCGTTCACCTCGCGATGCCAATCGCACAGTTGCTGGCGAAGATCTTCCTCATCGTGAAACCGTCGTACTTTAAAGAAGGAAGACTTTACGAATCCGACGAGGTTCTCCACACTGCCTTTTTGCTGGGCTCGATACGGCCAGCACAACTCCACCCCCACGCCCATCTCCAACGTGGCGTATGCGAAGATCGGATTCCACTCCGTCACTTCCCCGTTCTTGTGCCACTTCAGAGCGATCGTCTTCGGTCGATCAAACACACACAGCAGCGGACGTCCGCCCCAGCTGGCTAGATGCTCGGCCAAAGTGCGCACCAAACTTTCCACCGCCTCATCCGCCACCAAACTCACCCGTACCCAGCGCGAGTACTTCAACCGGGAAGCGAAGAAGTGGATCCGCTGGCTTGCACCATTGCAGAACTCCACTTCCACTTGCCCAAAATCGTGCTGACTGAACTCTCCGGGAAGACCTTCGAAGCGAACCAGCGGCTTCACCCGTTTCGGCCGAAGCGAGGCCACCAGCGCGTAGAGCGCAGTCTTGCCTCCTGCGTACCCGCTTTCCTTCACTCGACGCAGAATCTCTAGCGACGCCAGATCCGGCGTTTCCCGCACGATCTCAACCACCTGTTTCCGGAAATTCGTGACCGTGCTGGGCCGGCCAATCTGTCGTTGGACACGCTCCCTGGCATCCTCGACATGCTCCACCGGTCTCTCTTCCGCGATGCGTTTTACCGAGCGCAACGATACCCCGCTCAAGCGCGCTACCTCGGTCTTCGCATGGCCAGCCTTCAGCAAAATCTCGACTTCGTGTCGTTTTAGCATCGCCAACATCCTCCTCCCTCCGCTTCCGGCACAGCCGGAGCATAGGAAGTTTTCTATCCCTTCTGGAGGTCCTTAGGCGTGCCATAATTTCCGGAATCAAGGGGGTCAGAATTTCCGGAACTCACAGATGTGACGATTACTGGTATGCGAACGCCCGCCGGGAAATAACCAGTGT
>DATDHE010000162.1:0-4921 GCA_036521695.1 Candidatus Acidiferrum sp.
GACCCGGCGACGGGGATGGTGCTGGACCTCAAGGAATTAAAAGAAATTTTGCAGCATGAAGTTACGGATCGCATGGACCATCGCTTCCTGAACTACGAAGTCCCGGAACTTTCCGGGCAGATTCCGACGTGCGAGAACATCGCCCGCGTGATTTGGCAATTACTAGATCCGAAGATCAAGCGAGGAAAGTTGCACCGTGTGCGGCTGTATGAGACGCCGGATCTATTTGCGGATTGTTGTCGCAGCGGATCGGAAGGGGTCAAGGCGTGATGGGTTCCGGCGCAGAGAAGAGTGCGATCAAGATCGAACTGGGCAGGCACTATCGCTTTGCTGCCTCGCACCGCCTGCACAATCCGGAACTGAGCGATGAAGAGAACTGGCGACTCTACGGGAAGTGCAATAATCCTTTCGGACACGGTCACAATTATGTTTTGGAAGTCCTTGTGTCGGGGAAAATCGATCAGGCAACCGGAATGATCGCAAATCTTGCGGATCTTGATGGCTTTGTCGAGCGCGAAATCCTCGAGCCGTTTGACCACAAGTCGCTGAATGAAGATGTCGACGCGTTTCGCGACACGGTTCCCACGACGGAGAATCTGTGCATCGAGATTTTCCGGCGGCTGAAAGCGTTTCCGAAGGCAAAGCTGGAACGCGTGCGCGTGCAGGAGACGTCGAACAATAGTTTTGAGTACGCCGGAGACCATCCAGAAGGTTTCGAGGGGTAAAATTAATGGCTAAACCGACAGAAGAAATTATTCTAAACGAAGAGAAACCGCTGGACGCGCGGAGGATTGCCTGTCACGTGCGCGAAATTATCAAGCTGATCGGCGAAGACCCGAATCGCGAAGGGCTGCGCAAGACGCCGGAACGTTATGAAAAGGCGCTGAAATTTTTGACCAGCGGCTATTTGCAAAACGCGGAAAATATTTTGAATGGAGCGACGTTCAGCGTTTCCTATGATGAGATGGTGGTGGTAAAGGACATCGAGTTCTTCAGCCTCTGCGAGCATCACTTGCTGCCGTTTTTCGGAAAGTGCCACGTCGCGTATCTTCCCAACAAGCGCGTGATCGGCCTGAGCAAAGTCGCGCGGCTGGTCAATATGTTTGCGCGGCGGCTGCAAATCCAGGAGCGGCTTACGAGCCAGATCGCCGCGGCCATTCAGGATAAAATCAGCCCGGAAGGCGTCGGCGTAATCATCGAAGCGCGCCACCTTTGCATGCAAATGCGCGGCGTGGAAAAGCAGCATGGTCAAGCTGTGACGAGCGCGATGCTCGGCGGTTTCCGGCACAACAAGCAGACGCGGGACGAGTTTCTTTCGCTGGTGCGGACGAAAAATTCGTGACAGAGGGACAGACATTTTGTCTGTCTGTTTCTTCTGTTCTTAAATCCGAGAAAACCTGAAGGGCAGGAGTGACTGTCCCGCTCGGCTACTTCTTCGTGATCTCCACAGCAGCGCGGGTCGACTCCCAATCCAGTCTCATCATGCAGCCGGCGCCGCTTTTGTCGAACGAAATCGTAAAGTTCTCTACCGCCGAAGGCAGCGAGGACGACTTCATGTCCAGGCGCACAAAGTCCGAGTCAGCACCCGGATACGGTATTCCCCATTCGCCCGTTTTCTTGCTGATGATCAGTGTCCATTTGTCAGGAGTCGGAATAGCAAAAATGGTGTAACTGCCGGCGGGCACATCTTTGCCGCCCACCTTCAGATCCGCTGTCGTTACAAACGTCGTCGCTTTATTTGCTCCCGCTCGCCACACTTCTCCGTATGGCACCAGCCCTCCAAAGATCTTGCGCCCGTCCGCGCGCGGGCTTGAATAATCCACCGTAATGCTTTGGCCTCCGCCGAAGTCGCATTTTGCATTCGCCGGGGGGCTCACCCTTTTTTGACCGCAGGATGCCTGTGCTGTCAGCAAACACAACCCTGCCATTCCGATTATCGCCAGTCGCCTTTGCATTTTTCTTTCTCCTCTCGATTCCTTTGCACTCGCAGCAAACATTCAACCCAATTTGCTGTCACAACGCAACCCGTATGTGCGGGTCCATAAGAATCAGCCACAATAAAATCCCAACCGAAGCGCGTTTTACACCACTTACAGTCCGCCAGTCACTAATTACCGATCACGAGTCTTCGTCCCACCTCTCACTACCCGCTATTCTCTACTCATTCCCAGCCTCCCTAGCAAAACTCTCCGCCACCCAAACATGTTTACATTCCTTTACACTCAAAACATATTTGTGTTAGCCTGAATGAGTCGAAGAGAAGAGGAAAAATTCAGGGGACGACGGAGAGGGGCACTTGAGCACAGCCAAAGCGGTGTTGATCGAGCAATTCCGGCGAGAAGTGAAAGATACTGGCTCACCGGAAGTACAGATAGCACTTTTGAGCGAGCGGATCAGCTACCTGACGACGCACCTCAAGTCCCACGTTAAAGACCATGCATCCCGGCGCGGTTTGATCATGATGGTCAACAAGCGCCGACGCCTGCTGGACTATTTGAACCGTCGCGACCCGGATCGGTACCGCGAGATTGTTGAACGTCTTAGCCTGCGCAAGTAACTGCCCTACAATTGAGAGTATCAACGGGCAGAAGCCTCTGCGTTTTCACGTAATGACAACTTCCATAAGAGGTGTGTCTGTTGGCCTAATGTTCGGTTGGGTCGGCAGTGAAAGTATCAGGCCCCCGGCTGCAGCTTGGCCGGTTTTTCTCGTGGTGTAGTCCGGATCGAGATACTGTCTCCAATCGTAGTTCTCGCCTCTTTTCTTCTCTGGGGTTATCCAGGCCAGGCTAACGCCGACCTACTCGAAGCAGGGGATTGTTTTAGGCTGCATAAAGCACCTAAGTACACCTGCACGGTCGTCACTCCTGTGGACGCTCTGATAAATGTCCCGGCTCGGCCGGGACCAAAGGAAATGATCACTTATGTCTGAAAATACGAACACACCAGCACCACACCAGGTTTCCGTTGAAGTTGGGGGACGCGTCCTCGTTCTCGAAACTGGAAAGATTGCCAAGCAAGCGAACGGCGCTATCACCGCTCGTTACGGTGACACCGTCGTGCTCACCACGGCTTGCATGTCGACCGCGGCCAACGACCGCGATTTTCTACCGTTGACTGTCGACTATCGCGAAAACACGTACTCCGCCGGGAAAATCCCCGGTGGCTTTTTCAAGCGCGAAGGACGTCCTTCGGAAAAGGAAATTCTCACTTCTCGTTTGATTGACCGCCCCATGCGCCCACTTTTTCCGGAGTCTTGGCGCAACGAAACACAGATCGTCGCGATGGTGCTTTCCGCGGACAGCGACAACGATCCCGACGTCATTGCCGTTACGGCTGCTTCTGCCGCTTCTTATTGCTCCGACCTCCCGTTTGAGAAGCCGATTGCCTGCGTTCGCGTCGGTCTGCTTGATGGTCAGCTTATTGCTAATCCGACCGTTGCCGAGCAGAAGAAGAGTTTGTTGAACATCGTTATCGCCGGTACGGAAGAAGCGATTGTGATGGTTGAGTCCGGCGCGCTTGAAGTTTCCGAAGAGACCGTCGTGGACGCCCTCGAGTTCGGTCACGCTCAGGTCAAGAAGATTGTTGGCGCTATCAAGGAACTGCACGCGCAGATCAAGCCGGTGAAGGTTGTTGTCAAGCCGCTGCCGTTCGACGAATCCATCTACAAGGATCTCGAAAAGAAGTACGGCGCGAAGCTTCACGACGCTCTCAATACCGAGAAGCATCCCAAGAAAGAGAGCTATCACCTCGTTGATGCCTTGAAGGAAGAAATCATCAAGGCCATCCCCGAAGAACCAAAGAAGGAGATGGACGAAAAGCGCGCCCTGACCAAGCGCGCCTTCGAGCGCCTTCGCGAGAACATTTTCCGCGATGACGTTTTGAACGCTCGCCGCCGTCCTGACGGCCGTGCCTTCGACCAGATTCGTCATATTTCCTGCGAAGTTGGTTTGCTGCCTCGCGTACACGGTTCCGCGCTCTTTACTCGCGGCGAAACGCAGGCTCTCGCCACACTCACGCTCGGCACCAAGGAAGACATGCAGCGCCTTGACTTGCTCTTCGAGCAGGACCAGTTCAATCGCTTCATGCTGCACTACAACTTCCCGCCCTTTAGCGTGGGCGAGGTAAAGTTCCTGCGTGGCCCCGGACGCCGCGAAATTGGCCACGGCGCTCTCGCGCAACGCGCGCTCGTCAATCTTCTTCCTCCCGAAGCGGATTTCCCGTACGCCATGCGCCTCGTCTCGGACATTCTCGAATCCAACGGCTCTTCTTCGATGGCCACCGTTTGCGGCGGCTCACTCGCGCTCATGGACGCTGGCGTTCCGCTGAAGGCTCCTTGCGCTGGTATCGCCATGGGTCTCGTCGTTGGGGATGACAAAAAGTACTCCATCCTCACAGACATCGCCGGCGCCGAAGACCACTATGGCGACATGGACTTCAAAGTTGCGGGCACGCGTGCAGGCATCACCGCTCTGCAGATGGACATCAAGGTCCTTGGCATCAGCATCGGCATGATGCGCGAAGCCCTGGCCCAGGCGAAGAAAGCCCGCCTGCAAATCCTCGACACCATGGAGAAGACGCTCAGCGAAGCGCGCACGCAAATTTCCGCGTACGCTCCGCGCCTCTTCAAGCTGAAGATTCCTCAGGACAAGATCCGCGATCTCATCGGCCCGGGCGGCAAGAAGATCAAGTCCATCATCGAAGCCACTGGCGTCAAAATCGACGTCCTCGAAGACGGCACGGTTCACATCTTTTCGACCAGCGGCGCCGGCGGCGATGCGGCCCTGCAAATGGTTCGCGACGTTACTGCTTCTGCCGAAATCGGCAAAACCTATCTCGGCAAAGTCGTCCGCCTCGCGGAGTTTGGTGCCTTCGTCGAACTCTTCCCCGGCACCGACGGCCTCCTGCACATCAGCGAAATCTC
>DATDHE010000163.1:0-6846 GCA_036521695.1 Candidatus Acidiferrum sp.
CTCAAGTGCGCTTTGACGCCACACACATCCAAGGTAAGAGCCGTGTGCGCTAACGAGCGCACGCACGGATCTGCGCGGGGGGTGTCGGGCGACCGACATCCCTACCGCCACCTCTCAGAGAGCCACAACGAAGGATGAAAGGCGGCTACCGGAGTGCGGACTGCCGCCTTTGTCTTCAATGACATGGACGGCTTCTTTCGTAGGAGTAGTCCTTCGCGCAAGTGACCGGCAACCCTTCCTTAGAACAAGCGCGCATAAACGTGCAGGGACTTCTGAAGCCCTCAGCAGCACGCATGTAGACGCACCGTCCGCAAGTCGGATTTGTGGACGTTACTGGCGATTGTTCCCGAGTGACGCGACCTCTCAGCCCACTTGCCTGTGTAGCCGCGTGACCGGAAACTGATGCGTTGTGGATGAATAACACAGGGAGACATGCACGACGTCGGGAATTAGAAGATCTGTTCCTGGCGGCGTAGATTTCCGAAGGAGCCGATGTTGGCGATGATGAACGTGGCAGTGAAGCGATTTTCGGTGCGGACCTGGCCGAGGTTGATGCGTCGATACTCGAGGGCCAGGCCGCAGCAGTTTCCGTTGTAGCTGATTTGCACTAGCTGGCTTTGCAGGATTTGGTTGGTGAAATCGTAGCTAATGCCGGTGGTGAAATTGAATCCTTTGCGCGTCAAGTTTCCGTAGCCCATTAGCGCGCGAACCTGGTTGGAGAGCGGCTGCGAAAAGGCCACAAAGCCCGGCGGGGGTACCGGAGGAAGATCGGCTTGCACGGGATTGTCGTTCAGGCGGAAGTAGGCGACGGTGGCGAAGAATTCACTGTAAGGCTTCACCTTCAGAAGCGTGCCGACGGTGACGAGCCGTTGAATTTGAGTGTCATATTGGAGAATTTGCTCGACGTCATACTTGCCGCCGGGCATGACCTTGAAATCGCTGATGATGGGAGACCAGTTGCGTGGACCGAAGGCGAAGGCAAAGGGAGTTATGGAGTCGAGCGCCTGAAAGACATTGCGCTGGCCGTCCTGGATGGCGCCGCCGAACGTGGGATCAAAATAGTGAGCTTGGAAGATGCTCCAGGAGAGCAGTTCCTCGGGCTGACCGTCTCCAGTCTTGACGAAGAGCCGCTGGGTGATGCCGTATTCGATCTGGTTGGTGTCGGTTAGGGTCGCATCGGAATCGAAGCGAATAAAATCCGCAATGTTGTTTACGCCCCCGACATAGTGATAGGCGATCGCGGGCTCGATGGTGTGTTTGTACCTCTTGCGCGGTTTGTTCTTGTCGAGAGAGGAGCGATCGAAAAAGCGTTCGAGAGTGGGCGGGCGCAGGTCAACGGTGAGTTCGCCAGTGTTCCGCGTGAGGTATTGGGAGCTCAATTGTCCCGCGGAATTGTAGGAATCGCCGTAGAAGGTGGTGCGGAAGGTGGCAGAAGTGGTGACGCCAAGCCACGAACCGAAGTGGAGCGGAACGGTCACGGTCGGGGCGAATTCGGTGCGCGGCACGAAGGCGGGAGTATCCAGAGGGGTGTCATCCTGGCGGTGTAGCGCGTCGACAAAGGCGTCGAAGGAAAAATAGACGGGAAGATTTTGCCAGGGCGCTTGTTCCACGGAGCCGAAGAATACTTCAGGAGCGTCACGCAGCGAGACGCTGACGGCCGGAGTCGTCACCCCGGTCGTGGTGTTTGTGACGGGAATGCTGAGGAAGGTTTTGTCGGACAAGGAAGCAAAGTTCAGGCTGAAACCCCGGAAATTGTTGGTGAGAAAGCTGGCGCTGCGTACTTCGGAAGTGATGGCATCGCCAAAAGTATCGGCAAAAGCGAGCCGGAAGGTCAGCGAAGAGAGTTCGTTGAGATCGGTAACAGAGCGCCAGCCGTTGGGAAGGAGAGATTGAGCTTCGAGTTGCTGTTGGTGGCCGCCTTGTTTTTCAAGGATGGTGGTGTCGTTCGGTCCCGGCTCGTTAATGCCGCGGTCGATCACGCCATAGTAGGTGTATCTAATGGAAGTGTTCTCGAAAGGACGAGCACGGAATTCACCGCGCTCGGCGGAGCCGCGCTTGGTGAGCAGCTCTGCCCCCGCCGTAAAATCAAACCAGGGCCGCGGAGCCAAGTACACGGCATCCCCTAGAACAAAACCCTTGCTGTTGCTCTGAGCGACCACGGGGATCAAGATTCCGGACTGACGAATCTTTTCTCCGGCTGGCGCGGTGGCGTAGGGCAGCCAGAGGAGCGGGACGCGGTAGAGGCGGAAGTTGGCGCTGACCAGGGCGACGGTCTTACCGAGACGAATGCGAGTGTGCTGGGAATAAAACTGCCACGTGGGATGTTGGGGGTCGCAAATCGTGATCCAGCCACGGCTGACGAGGTAGATGTCGTCAGCCAGGCGTTCGACCTCCGGAGCCTGGAAATAAATAGGATTCTGAGAAATTAGAATCAAGGGATTGGCACGGCGTTCGATTTTGACGGTGCCGCGAACTTTGGTAAAGGTGCCGTGGCCGGTGCTTACGTTGTAGTGAGCCTCATCGGCTTCTAGGTGTTCATTGTTGTAATCGAAGCGGACATGGCCGCGAGCAAGGGACTCGAAAGTTTTTTCGTTGTATTCGACGTGATCGGCCTGAAGGCGCTGGTCTCCATAGTGAATGTCCACATCCTCGTCCGCAATATACAAGTCGCCGCGTTTTTGCTGCGGGCCGCGAGACCAGATCTCGACATCGCCGGCCTTGACGGAGTGCAGGCCGGCTTGCTGCGCAAAGGAAACAGGCAACACCGGCGCGAAGAGAGAATAAAGGAGCGTCGTGAGGTACAGAAGGGACCGGAGCGCGGACGTAATCCGGGCATGGAAGTGACCATTCACGCGGAACATTAGTGCGATGAAATCAGTTGGATAGCCTAGCATGCGGCTGGGGGGATGTGTAGAAGAGTCGAGGAGGGGGAGGAGGGGTGCCGGCGGTAGAGTTCGCACGGGCGTTTCGGCCTTGAAAGCACTGGAACGAAACGCGGAGGCGGTGTGGCGCGTCTTTGTGAGCACGGATCAGTTTGCCATTCCAGAAACAATTGATGCACGCCGTGGCATTGAGGAGGTATGATGCCCGGCTTTGATAACTAGGGGGGATAGTATGCGCAGCGTTTCGTCTGCATTCAGGATTATTTTGGCGCCAGTGACATTTTGTCTTGCACTGGCGTTCACTCTGCCCGGTTGGTCGGCGGGCCAGTCAAGCGTAACTGACAAGCTGAAAAATCTAGAGTTTCGAGAGATCGGGCCGGCGATGATGGGCGGGCGCATCGACGATTTCGGCGTGGTCGAGAGCAATCCAAATATTGTGTACGTGGGAACGGCGTCGGGAGGGGTGTGGAAGACGACGAATAACGGGACTACGTGGGAGCCCGTGTTTGACAAGGAAGGAGTGTCGACGATCGGCGACATCGCTATCGCACCTTCTGATCCTGCCGTCGTGTGGGTCGGAACAGGAGAGCCAAACAACAGGCAAAGCTCGTCTTGGGGAGACGGAATTTACAAGTCGCTGGACGCCGGCAAGACGTGGCAGAAGATGGGTTTGGGTGCGACGCACCACATCGGGCGGATTGTGATTCACCCGCGGAATCCGGAAGTCGTTTACGCGGCGGCGCTTGGCCATCTCTGGGGGCCGAACCCGGAGCGAGGCGTTTATAAGACGACGGATGGCGGGAAGACGTGGAATCAAGTGTTGAAAATTAATGACGACACGGGCGTGAGCGATATCGCCATGGACCCGGAGAGCCCGGACACGCTTTATGCGGCGGGGTATGAGCGGCGCCGGACCCCGTTTGGATTTAACGGCGGTGGACCTGACAGCGCAATTTACAAGACCGTGGACGGCGGAGCGACCTGGAAAAAATTGGTGAAAGGGTTGCCTTACGAAAACGGCGGCGACACTGGGCGAATCGGACTGGATATTTACCGGAAGGATCCGAACATCGTGTATGCCATCGTGCAGCACGAAAAAGGCGGAACTTATCGCAGCGAGGACAAGGGCGAGACCTGGAAGAAGATGGGGGATACGAACCCGCGTCCTTCGTACTACAGCCAGATCCGTGTCGACCCCAACAATGACCTGCGAATCTGGGAGCTTGGCGCACGGATGTTTTATTCAGAGGACGGAGGAAAAACGTTTTCGACGCAGCGCGTGAAGGGCATTCACGGAGATTTTCACGCGATGTGGATTGATCCGGCGAATTCGAATCACGTCATTGCAGGATCGGACGGTGGAATTCACTGGAGCTACGACAACGGACGGACTTGGGACTTTATCAACACGATCGCGATCGGGCAGTTTTATGAAGTCGGGCTGGACAATGAAAAACCCTACAAAATCTGCGGCGGCTTGCAGGACAACGGAAGCTGGTGCGGGCCGAGCATGTCGTTGACGCGGGACGGCATCATCAACTCAGACTGGACGCTGATGCCTGGCGGCGACGGATTTTATGCGCGAATCGATTACGCGGAGCCGTGGATCGTTTATACGGAATCACAGGACGGCCATCTTTCGCGGCGCGATGAACACACCTCGCAGCAGCGGGGAATCATGCCGGAAGCGAAGGCCGGGGAACCGCATTACAGATTCCAGTGGAACTCGCCGGTGGAGGTTTCGGCGCATGATCACAAGACGATCTATTACGGCGGAAATTATTTGTTCAAGTCGGCGGACCGCGGCGATTCGTGGACGCGTCTGGGCGGCGATCTGACTACTGGCGTGGACCGCAACAAACTGCAGATTTTTGGGAAGACGCCGGATAAGAGTACGTTGTCCCGGCATGATGGCGTCGAAGAGTACCCGACGATTACAACTTTGAGCGAATCGCCGTTGACGCCGAACGTGTTGTGGGTGGGAACGGACGACGGCAATGTGCAAGTGTCGCGCGACGGCGGGAAGACATGGAAGAACGTGGCTTTGCGCGTGCCGGGAGTGCCCAAGGGAACGTACGTGACGCGCGTGGTGGCGTCGAAGTACGCGGAGGGGGCGGCGTTTGTGACGTTTGATGGCCACCGAACCGACGACTATAACGTCTACTTATTTCAGACGTCAGATTATGGAGAGACCTGGAAGTCGATTCGCAACGGAATTCCGGATTCGGCGGGAACCATGCACGTCGTGCGAGAGCATCCCCGGAGCGCGAACTTGCTCTTCGCGGGGACGGAGTTTGGGCTGTGGGTGTCGTGGGACCACGGCGCCAATTGGGCGGCACTGAAGAACAATTTTCCGACTGTTCCGGTGGATGACGTTGAGATCCAAGCGCAGCAGAACGACTTGGTGCTCGCTACGCACGGGCGGTCAATCTGGATTTTCGATGACATGACGCCGATCGAGAAGTTCGACGCCGGCGTGGCAGGCTCCGATTTGACGTTTTTTGCGCCGCGGACTGCGACGGTGTGGGATTTGCGAGAGCGCAGGTGGAGTGCCGGGCAGAAGATGTTTACAGGCAAGAATCCGCCGTATGGCGCGATTTTGAATTACTACTTGAAGGAAGCTCTGCCGCCCGAACCGCCAAAGGCGGCCAACGACGACAAAGGCAAGGACGCCGAAAAGCAAAAAGAAGCCGATGCAAGCAAACAGAAAGGCCAGGAAAAGAAGGAAACCGCAGCGGCCGATCAAAAGCCAAAAGCTCCAACCGCTGCTGACAAAGAGGGTAAGACGAAGATCAGCGTGTACGACAAGGACGGCAAGTTAGTGCGGGAACTCGATGGACCTGGCAAGGCTGGGGTAAACCGCACGAACTGGGATTTGCGTTGGAATTCGCCGGCAGTGCCAACGCCGGAACAACTTGAGGCTGCCGCAGCCGGATTCGATTTTGGGCCGCGTGGCCCGCTCGTCGAGCCCGGCAAGTACACCATCAAAATCAAGGCGGGAAGCAAAGAGGCGACGCAAGAGGTCGTGGTGGAAGATGATCCGCGAATGCAAATGCCGCCGGCGGACCGCGCGGCAAGAAGCGAAGCCATCCGGCAGCTCTATGCAATGGCCAAGATGGCGGATAAAGACCGCAAAACCATCGAGGGAATTAAGGAAGGGCTGAAGTCGGCCAGGGAGCAATGGAAGAAGGATGCCGACAAGCCGGATGCGCCAAAAATTCCGGCGGAGATACAAAAAGCCGCCGAGGAACTGCAGAAAAATGTGGACGCGGTAGCGGAGAAGTACGTGCGCGAGCAACAAGGACTCGGAAATGCAGGGCCGCCATTCGAATGGAAACCCGAGCCGTTGCCATTGCAATTGCAAAGTTTGCTGCGAGAACTGGATGGCTTCTGGGAAGCCCCGGGAGGGCAACAAAAGGAGAAGCTGGCGGAACTAACGCCACTTGTCAACGAAGCCTCGGCGAAAGTGAAGAAAATTGCGGAAGAGGCCTTGCCAGCGCTCAATAAAAAGATGAATGACGCAGGAATACCGCACATTGTGCCTATGCCGCCGCAACCGCCTGGCAGGGGTGGAGCTGAAGAAGGGGACGAGCCGTAGGTTGGAATTAGTCGAACGATTTTGAGAAAACACGGAGGGAAGAGCATGGACGCGAAGCATCTCAGCCTGCGCGGCTTGGCTGCGTGGTTTGCGGCGACGGCGGTGATTCTCGGAGGATTTGGAGGGCCCGTTCAGGGGAAGCTCCAGGACGCCACGGCCCAGGATAGCCAGGATAAAAAAGACGAAAAGAAAGGCGAGAAAAAGGACGAGAAGAAAGGGTTGCCGCTAAAGCCTACGCGAAAAATCGAGTTCACGACCGACGAGGGGACGTGGCTCTCGTTGGACGTTTCGCCGGATGGCAAGACGATCGTGTTCGAACTGCTTGGTGATATTTACACGCTGCCGATTGAAGGTGGAACTGCGAAG
>DATDHE010000164.1:0-16419 GCA_036521695.1 Candidatus Acidiferrum sp.
GCCTCTTCCAAACTGCGACCCTTCACAGGTGACTTCATTTCTTCCACAGGCAGCTTGCCTTCCCGAGTGCGGGTAAAATCTCGCTCAATCTTTTGGAACCGGTGGAAGGCGTCAACGTGGTCTTTACCCAAAGACTGTACATGGCGTGCGACTTTGCCGGTGCAGCCAGGGAACTGGCAGTTACCAACTATGTGGGGATACCGAGCGTAGAAGCCGAGAATAGCGGCAGGCTCGTAGACCTTGCCGCCGTGCTCCACTGGCAGGACGATGGCGTTGCGTTTCACTGCTACATTGGCGAAGGGAAACTTCCCTGTGCCATCGTTAATCCGCGCTACAAGGACTGCCTTGGCTTTGTTGTTCATTCCCAAATTGTAACAGTGCCGTATACAGTTTGTCAAGCATTTCACAATCGTCAAGCGGGCTAAGACGGAACGCTTGTCTGGATTATACCCCCTCCTCCGGGACCAATTTTCTTGCAGAGAAATGTTTTACGGAATTTCTGGAAATTGCTGCCTTCTGACGCTTCCCGAGAAAAAGTATACTTGGCCGAGTTGAATCGGTTTAATATGGCCTGCGCGGTGCGTAACGGCATCCTTATAGTCCATTATTTATTGCTGATTTTTTGCGAGGAGATCTATGTCTGGTTCCACTTGGTACGGCAAGTATGCGCTAGTGCTGGCGATTGCGCTCGTGGCGTTGGCGGGTTCCGCAGCGCGGGTTGTGGCAGAGCCTGGCGTGCGCGTTTATCTTCACAGTGGCTGGCAGGTTCAGTCGTCGTGCGTGGCAAAGACCCCGGGCGAGCAAATCTCCACCGTTGGCTTTGACGCTGCGTCATGGCACAAGACGGACCTGCCGGCAACGGTGGTGGGGACCCTGGTGACGGACAAGACCTACCCCGATCCGTACTTCGGAACCAATTTGAAAACTTTGCCAGGGATGAATTATTCCAACAAATCTTTTTTCGCGATTCAGGATATGCCGGCGGGGAGCCCGTTTCTTTGTTCGTGGTGGTTTCGCGCGGAATTCGATGCGCCATCCGACCTCGCCCAGAAGAATTCGTGGCTGCATTTTCTGGGGATTAATTACCGGGCGAATGTCTGGATCAACGGTGTGAAAATCGCCGATGCCAAGGATGTGGCCGGGACATATCGCACGTTTGAGCTTAACGTGAGCAAGAACATTCAGGCCGGGAAACCCAACGCACTGGCACTGGAGATTTTTGCACCACAGAAGGACGATTTAGGAATTACCTGGGTGGACTGGAATCCGACTCCCGCCGACCGAGACATGGGGATTTGGAAGGAAGTGTTTTTGACGACGAGTGGAGATGTTTCGGTGCGGCATCCGTTTGTCGCGTCGAAGTTCGATTCTGAATACAAGACAGCAGCGCTGACCGTGAGCGCGGATTTGCGCAATACGTCGGATCATGCGGTGAAGGGAATCTTGCACGGCAACATCGATGGTATTCAATTGCAGCAACCGGTCGAGCTCGCGGCAGGAGAATCCCGGAAAATGAGCTTTGCTCCCGAGAAATTTTCACAACTGAAGCTGGAACATCCACGAATCTGGTGGCCATACCAGATGGGCGACCCGAACCTCTACACCGCGAAATTGAGTTTTGATGCCGAAGGGCAGACTTCGGATTCGACGAGCGTCACGTTTGGGATTCGCGAAGTGACTTCCGAAATTACCGACCAAGGTTACCGACTTTTCAAGATTAACGGACGCAAGCTGCTGATTCGAGGCGCGGCGTGGGCGCCGGACATGTTTTTGCGGTGGTCGTCGGAGCGGCTTGACGCAGACTTGGCGTATGTGCGGGACATGGGACTGAACACGATTCGGCTCGAAGGGCGCCTGGACCACGACGAATTCTTCGACAAGACGGACAAGCTTGGTATTCTCGTGATGCCGGGATGGACGTGCTGCGACGCGTGGGAGCGCTGGAAGCTTTGGAAAGGCGACCAACGGAAAGTTGCGGCCGCATCGCTCGCGGATCAAATCGGACGGCTGAGAACTCATCCGAGTGTTTTTGTTTGGCTGAACGGCAGCGATGGGCCGCCGCCTGCCGATGTCGAGAAATTGTATTTGAACATCGAAAGGGAATTGGGTTGGCCAAACCCGATTATTTCTTCGGCTTCCGCAGAAAAGACGACCGTCACCGGAAAATCTGGCGTAAAGATGACCGGGCCGTACGAGTATGTTCCGCCGGTTTACTGGCTTGCGGATAAGAAAGCGGGAGGGGCTTACGGCTACAACACGGAGACTAGTCCTGGTCCGGCGATTCCGCCGCGCGAATCGCTCGAGCGATTTATTCCCAAAGATCATCTCTGGCCCATTGATGATGTGTGGAACTACCATTCGGGCGGCGAACGTTTCACGACAGTGAATGTTTTCACGGATGGTTTGACCAAGCGCTATGGCGCAGCCACTTCGCTGGACGATTACGAACGCAAAGCGCAGGCCATGACCTATGACGGGCAGCGCGCGATGTTCGAGGCTTACGGACGCAACAAGTACACGTCGACCGGAGTGATTCAGTGGATGCTGAATAACGGCTGGCCATCACTGATCTGGCATCTCTACGACTATTACCTGGTGCCCGCGGGCGGCTACTTTGGGACGAAGAAGGCGATGGAGCCGGTGCACGTGCAGTATTCGTATGACGACAATTCGGTTGCCGTGGTGAACGGCACGTATGAGGCGCTGAAGGGAACGAAAGTCAGCGGGAAGATTTACAACCTTGACGCGGCTGAAAAAGCTTCGCGCGACGTCACGCTTGATCTGGCGGCAGACAGCAGCACCAAGGCATTCGATCTGCCGAAAGTGGATGGCCTTTCAAAGACTTACTTTCTGCGGCTGCAATTAATGGACGCCGGAGGAAAACAGCTCAGCGACAATTTCTACTGGCTATCGACGAAGCCGGACACTCTTAACTGGGCAAAGCAGCAGGATACGGTGTACACGCCGCAGGCAGAGTTTGGAGATCTCACCGGCCTTAACTCGCTGCCACCTGTAAAGCTAAACGCGAACGTCGTTTCCGGAACCGGCACGGCGCAGGTGACTGTGTCGAATCCGGGTAACGCGATCGCATTTATGGTTCATCTGCGAGTCACTCGCGGCAAGGGCGGGGTGGACCTCACGCCCATCTTTTGGGAGGACAATTACTTTTCGCTTCTGCCCGGAGAAAGCCGAATTGTCGCGGCGAAGTTTGATCAAGCCTCTCTCGATGGCAAAGAGGCGGTTGTGGTGCTCGACGGATGGAACGTGTTCCCAGCCACTCCATGAGCCAACTCCGGATTCCAGCATTTCCTACATTGTCAGTGTGGTGCGCGATTGCGCTTAGCGCATTTGGCTTTGTGCGCTGCGCGGCTGCACAGGATTCGAAGCTGGCGGCGGCGATTCCGGGGATTCAGGAATCCATACGGAAAAGTGGGGCCGACGTGGGCGTAGCGTTTCGGACGCTGGACGGCAACGCGGAATGGTTTTTCCGGGCCGATGAGCCGTTCCATGCCGCCAGCACAATGAAGATTCCTGTTCTGATTGAATCGTTCCATCAGGTGCGCGAGGGCAAGTTAAAGATCGACGATCCCCTCCTTGTAAAAAATGAGTTTCACAGTTTGGCGGATGGTTCGGTCTACACGCTCGATCCGGCGGATGATTCGGAGACGGATTTGTATAAAGCGTCTGGGCAAACGCGCACGCTGCGGCAGCTTTGCGAGCTGATGATCACGGTTAGCAGCAACCTTGCGACGAACCTGCTGATCGAAAAGCTCGGCGTGGATAACATTCGCGCCACGGTGCATTCCCTGCGTGCTGACGGCATGAATATTTTGCGCGGCGTCGAGGACGGCAAGGCGTTTACAAAGGGGCTGAATAATACGACCACTGCGCGGGGGCTTCAGCGACTTCTCGACGCGGTAGCTCGTGGAGAGGCGATCGATCAGGAATCCTCCAGGGAGATGATTGAAATACTGGAGCGTCAAAAGTTCAATGAAGGCATCCCCGCGGGGCTTCCTTCGGGGACTCGTGTGGCGCACAAAACCGGCGAGATCACCAAGATTCATCACGATGCTGCGATTGTTTTTGCGCCGAAGCCTTTTGTATTGGTTATTCTCGTTCGTGGCCTTGCGGACACCAAGGACAGCGCGGCGCTCATGGCGGATATCACGCGCCAGCTTTACCAAGCCACGCAATAGGGGCTTGGCAAGTGAGCCGCCAATTTGCACAACCCTGTGCCGGACCGGCTCATCCAACCCATAGGCTAAGATGAAGGGCCGAGTGCGAAGAGTGGGCCGGCGGGATAGGAAATGTCCCGGGAGAGCGCCGGTACAGAGAGGCAACACTATGAACGGTCGAGGACGAGCGATTGCCGCAGTGGTTCTGGGATTGCTTTTTGCGGGGGCCGCGGAGGCCGATACGCTGGAGCTCAAGGATGGCCGAGTGCTCCAGGGCCGCTACCTGGGCGGCACGCAAGCGGTGCTGCGATTTGAGATTAGGGGGGAAGTGCAAACATTCAGTGTGGTCGACGCTGTCGCTATCACGTTTACTGGCAATTCTGGCAAAACGAGCGCTCCCGCGGTGGCGCCACCTGCCGCTGCGCCCGCTCCTACGGCTCCGCCTCCGCTATCAGACGCGTCTCCAGATACTTCGGCTGCTTCTGTTGCGCCTCCTCCTGATGCTTCTCAGCCGCCCGTTACTTCGCAGGACGTTCCACCTCCCGCAGCGAAACTGACTTCCGTGGCTCCGCAGACCCCTCCAGCGCAGGACCCGGCTGCTCAATATGGCGAAATCACGATACCGGCAGGACAATCGCTGCTGGTCCGCATGATTGATGGAGTGGATTCCTCCAAAAACCAGGCTGGCGATATTTTTCACGCCAGCCTGGAAACCGACCTGTACGTCAACAACACTCTCCTGGCGCGCAAAGGCACCGATGTTTACGGCCGTCTTGCAAACGTGCAAGAAGCGGGCAAGCTGTCCGGAAGCGCGGAGTTGCAGTTGGAGCTTATGCGCATTGTGATTGACGGGCGCGATTATCCGCTGGTCAGCAGCGACTACAGCTTGAAAGGCCAGGGCCGTGGCTCGGACACCGCCAAGAAAGTAGGAGGCGGAGCTATTTTTGGAGCCATCATTGGCGCGATCGCTGGCGGCGGAAAAGGTGCAGCGATTGGAGCGGGCGCAGGATCCGCGGCAGGCGCGGGAGTGCAGGTGTTCACCAAGGGTGAAAAGGTGAAAGTACCTAGCGAAACGTTGCTGGAATTCCGGCTGCAGCAGCCGGCCATGGTTACGCCAACGCAGCGTTAGGCGCGCGTCCACAGAAAACTGAGCAATGTAGCTGACGGAGATTTCCACAAGCGGAGACAAAGCGTTAACGTATTGGAAGCATCGACCTCAAATTCCCCCTTGCTTCTCCTACTGTTAGTGACTAAGCTACCCCCTCGACCCTGGAGAGTCATCGTGCCAAAAGAAAAACCACGCGTAAACATCGGAGAAGTCATCAAGTCCTATCGCAGCCAGAGGGGATTGTCGCAAGGAGACATCGAGCGCCGCACCGGGCTGCTGCGCTGCTACCTTTCGCGCGTTGAGAACGGCCACACCGTGCCGTCGCTAGAGACGCTAGCCAAGATTGCGGAAGCGATGGATATCTCGCTCGCGGATTTTTTCCCGGGGACGGAGACGCCCCGCGACCGCGAAACGCAGAAGATGCTGGGCGAGCTTTCGCAAGACGAAATCCGCTTCCTGGCGGAGATCAAGCGTTTCAGTACCACGCTTTCCGATGGGGACAAGCGGCTGGTGCTGGCCATGATCCGCAAGATGGCGACGTTGATTCCGCCGCCGGCGACGAAGAAGCTGGTCATCCGGCGCGCGACCACGGTGTGAGACTGCTGACAGCTCACAGCTCACAGCTCACAGCTAAGAGTTACCAGTCGACAGTTGAAAGTCGAAAGCTAAAAAAGGGAATTAGGGAGGGGCGGGCTTACGACCGTGGTTTGTCGTGGGCGCGTTTTTTTTCGGGTGGCGGCGATTTGGGATGAAATTTTCTTGGCGGGAGTCTGGGCGGTTTTGGGCATGTCCCCAGAGGGGTAGTTCGCAAAGAATCGTGCAAGAGCGGACCAAGAAACGTAAGGCCGAAGAGGGTGGCCTTCGAAGCTCAGGGCAAACAAGCCCTACCATTTAGCGGTACACCAGAAAAGCGGCAGCAGAGCTGACGTACTCCACAGAGGGTTAGTTGTTTTGTCCGCGGATCAGGCGGATCGCGTCGGGAATCGCGGCTCCCGCGCGTCCGACGGCTGATGCGCGAGTGGCATCGGCATCTTCAGGATCGAGCGAGCCTTCGCCAGGCGCGAGGAAGAGATTGCTCTCGACTTCGTGTTGCTTAGTATATAGATCGAAGTAGCGGCCGCCGGCGGCGTAGAGCGAGGCATGATTGCCGCGCTCGATGATGCGGCCGCCTTCAACGACAAGTATTTGCTCGGCTCGGCGAATTGTGGAGAGGCGATGGGCGATGACGAAAGTGGTGCGGCCGCGCATCAAGTAGCGAAGACCTTCCTGGATGAGGGCTTCGGATTCGGAATCGAGGCTGGACGTGGCTTCGTCGAGTATCAAGATGCGCGGATCGGCGAGGATTGCGCGGGCGATGGAGACGCGCTGCTTTTGCCCGCCAGAGAGTTTGACGCCGCGTTCGCCAACCAGCGTGTCGTATTTTTTCTCAAAAGCTTCGGCAAATTCGTCGACGCGCGCGATGTGGCACGCGGCTAGGATTTCCTCTTCGCTGGCTTCTGGGCGCGCGAAGGCCACGTTTTCGCGAATGGTTCCATCGAAGAGAAAAGTTTCTTGCAGGACGACGCCCAGCTGGGTGCGATAGGAATTGAGCTTCACTGTGGCAAGATCGATGCCGTCAACGAGGACGCGGCCGCCTGAAGGGACGTAAAACGCCGAGATCAAGCCGATGATCGTGGATTTGCCCGCGCCCGACGGGCCGACGAGCGCCGTAACCGTTCCTGGTTGCGATTCGAAGCTCACCTCGTGAAGAACTTCCTTGCTGGATTCATATGAAAAGCTGACGTTTTCCAGGACGACTTGGCCATTGATGCGCTCCATGGTGACGGTACGGCGCGGGTCCTCATCTTCTTTCTTTTCGTTGAGGATTTCGCGTGTGCGCTCGAGGCCGGTAATGGCTTCTGTGATTTGCGTGCCGATTGCGACAATCTGAAACACCGGAGCAATCAGGAAGCCGAGGAAAAGATTGAAAGCAAACCAGTCGCCCAGAGTCATGCCGCCATTCAGAATTTTGTGGCCGCCTAGCTCCAGCATCAGAGCGCTGACGACTCCCAGGAGTGTCGCGCCAGAAAGACTCATCAACGAGGTAGCCGTGAGCGTTTTCAAAACATTGTCGAGCAGTCGCTGCACACCCGCGGCAAAGATGCCTTCCTCGCGCTCTTCCGCGTGATAGCCCTTCACTACGCGAACGCCGCCGAGGGATTCGGTGAGGCGGCCCGTCACTTCGGCAGTGATTTTGGGCCGCGCGCGGAAAATAGGTCGAATTGTCGAGAACGCTTTGCTGATCCCAAACCCGAATACCAGGAGGATTGAGGCAGCGACTCCGGTCAGCAATACGCTTGCGTGTATCAAATAGACTAACGCGAAGACGGCCGTCATCAGACCACCCACGAATTCGACGAGGCCCGTGCCTACGAGATTGCGCACGCCTTCGACGTCGCTCATGATGCGCGAAACGAGGACGCCGGTTTTGTTCGTGTCGTAAAAAGAAATTGGCAGGCGGCCGATGTGAGCTTGCACCTGTTGGCGTAGCTCAGTGATCATTTTTTGCGCCGATTTGGAGAGGAGTTGCGTCAGTGTGAAAGAAGTCAGCCCCTGAATAATCGTTGCGGCGAGAACTCCCAGCACGATCGGCGTCAAAAGATACACTTGCCGCTTGTTGGCCACGTCATCGACAAAGTATTTTGTCGAAGCAGGAAGGACCAGTCCGCAGACTCGGTTGATGGCCATCAGCGCGAAACCCAGCACGAGCAGACCACGACGCGGCTTGATCAGTTCCCAAACGTCAGGCAGAGACTTCCAGGCGTTCTTTCTTTTTTCGGATTTTGTAGGCGTGGCTGTATTCGTTTCGGAGGGCATAGTCTGAGGTCGGATTGAGCGTCTTTCTTGGATGCGCATGGAAGAAGGTAGAGTACATTTCAATCGGTGTTCGAACAAGGATGGCACATGGCGAACAGTAACCAGCAAGCTTCCCAAGGGGTTCTAATCGTAACCGGCGCTGGCCGGGGAATTGGCGCAGCCGTGGCGAAGCTGGCGGGAAAGCGGGGTTTTCGCGTGGCGGTGAACTATGCTCGAAACGCACAAGCTGCTGCGGAGGTAGCGCGGCACATCGTTTCATCGGGCGGCCGAGCCACCGTTATCCAGGCCGATATTTCGCGCGAGGAAGAAATCGTGAGGCTTTTTGAGTACGTCGAACGCGAATTGGGACCAATCACAGGTCTTGTGAACAACGCCGGAATAACAGGGGGATTCGCGCGCGTCGAAGCGGTTACAAGCGCTACGCTCACGCAGGTTTTCGCGGTGACTGTAATCGGGGCGATGCTCTGCGCGCGCGAAGCCGTGCGGCGCATGTCGACAGGCAATGGCGGACGCGGCGGCGCCATCGTGAACATTTCTTCGCGCGCGGCGGAGATTGGGGGACAGGGGAATGGGTACACTATGCGGCGTCAAAGGGCGCACTAGCTACGTTTACGCTCGGCTTGGCTCGGGAAGTTGGGGTTGAAGGCATTCGCGTCAATGCCGTGGCTCCGGGACATGTCCTAACGGAACTGCACGCTACGAGCGGCGATCCTGACCGCATGACGCGCTTATCTCCTACAATTCCCATGGGACGCGCGGGAACTCCGGAAGAGATCGCGGAGGCGGTTCTGTGGCTGCTCTCGCCAGCGGCGTCTTACACGACGGGAGCAATTCTTGCGGTTAGCGGCGGGCGATAGCGAAGGACACTTCTGGAATTCGTATTTCTAATCAGCGGCTGCGCCGCCAGGAGGAACTTGCGCCGTTGCTGGACGCTCCAGATTCAAGACGCTGGAGATGAATTCACTTACGGTAATTCCCAGATGACCCCAGACGCGGCGCTTGAGGCTGGTGTAATCCTGCGTGCCGCTGAAGAGATCGCTCATCAGTTGCCGGAAAACCGCGCTGCGGTTCATGAATTGAACCATGCGCGTGGTGACGGCGGAGCCGAGGAAAGAACCGCGATAGAAGCGGCGCACAATGCGCGCCGCGAATTCCAGTTCCGAGGAGAACGCCGCCTTGACCCAAGCCGTATATTTTTCCGGGCAGCCTTCTGCCAGCGAGCGGCCGAGCAATTCGCCGGAGCGCATCGCGTAGAACAGCCCTTCGCCCGTGAGCGGATCGACCCAGGCAGCCGCATCCCCGACCAGCGCCCAATTTTTCCCAAGCACTGTGCGATCGGAGAGCGTGCTCTCTCTTGGCGATGGGAGAACGTGGCTGTAAAACTTTGCACCCTCCGTGGGAATTCCGTGCTTCTCCACGAAAGCGCTGAGATGCGTTTTGAGTTCCGCGCTGGTATGCGCGGCCATGCTTCCGCAAATCCCGACGGAAAGATGGTCGTAGCGCGGGAAGGACCAGATGTAGCCTTCGAAATGCGGAAGGAATTTCACGGTGATGGAGTCGGCGGTCTGAGGAACGAAGTAGCCCTGCGTCATTTCCAACTCGTCGCGCTGAAGTGGACGCGTCTCGGGCGCGATTTGATTGCGTGCGCCTGCTGCCAGAACAAGAAAATCAGCGCTGCGCCATTCGCCATCGACGGAGTAACGCGGCTTCGTCGTGCTCGTGTCCACACCGAGAACGTGCGCTTGCTGTACCTCGCAGCCGGCCGCTTTGGCGCGGTCCAACAACATGCCGTTCAGCACTCTTCGCGAATAAATCACAATAGGGTGGGTCATTTCGAGGTTGGCGCGCTGATCGTTGCTGCTGATGAGCTCGACGGAACGGACCAGCTTCTTGGGATAAGGATTGTCGAGCAGGAAAGGGAAGCACTGGACGGCTTTGTGGGTTAAGCCTCCGCCGCAGGGTTTTTCCCAAGCGAGGTGCTCATCAAAAATTTTGACTTTGTGTCCCGCGCGCGCAAGCTGTTCACCGCACATCGCGCCGGAAGGTCCGCCGCCGACGATCGCTATCTCTGCCATGGTCCTATCTCGCTGATGGCCTTGAGCTCCGTCCCAGGACGAGGAAACCTACAGGCGGCGGCCGGGATTGGCTATCAATTTTTCTTGGTAATGGGCCCCATCAAGTGGTGGGGAAGACCACCAGGCAAAACCCCGCGAGAAGTATAGCACCGAAAAGGGCCGCCGCCGCGGGCGAAGCCGTAACTTCCCGGACAACTTTCATGCCCCAGGCTTGCAACAGGCAAAATAGCGCGAAGGACGGTGCCAGCAGAACCAACAGCACTTCGCCGCTGTGTAGGACGAAGATGCCAGCGACAATGGCGCCGCATGCGACCAAGCGAAGCAGAAGTGCAGAGAGCAATCGCCGTGATCCTTTGCCGGGTGTTGCTGGGCCAAGCAGCAACTCTTCCGCGGCGTGATAGGGAAATACGGCAACGAGGAGTGGCACAAAACGCGCCCAGCGCGCCGTGGTCAGCCAGGCCTCGCTGAACGTTAAATCAACCCACGCGGTGGCCAGGAAGTGAAGGAGAAACGCCGCGAATAGAGCGATGAGAAGTGTAAAGTGCAGCGGCCTGGCAGACTGGGCGCCGCTCGCGAGTGTGCTGAATAGATTTCGAAGCGTATTCCAGTTCAAAACGAGAAGAATGATTCCGAAAATGAGCAGAAAGCTCGCGAAGTAATCACCTTCAAAGAGGTGCAGCGCGCGGAGCGGATTCGAATAGGACAGAAGTCCGACTGTTCCGAGTGCAACGATTCCATACTCGAGGAAAACTCGGTCCTTCGGGACAACGGCCACGTTTTCAGGCGGTGCCGATGTTTCCTTTCTGTTCTGCAAGGTTTCGCGGAGAAAGGGCCCTGCCAAGAAGAGTATCCCTGCAAATCCCGCGAAGAGTCCAAGAAGCCCACGGCGTGAGGGCAAAGTTGGCCGCGATTCCAAGTGCATAACGCGAGTCGCCCAATTCTGCGCGTCCGAGAGTGCTGTTCCGTCGAATAAAATGCTGACGTGGGTCGAACGCGGAATCACAACATATTCGCTCGTTCCGTCGCCCGGAGTCGGCAACAAACTTTTCACCGCGCTGCGAATTCTTTCCGGCTCCCCAGCCGCGCTCATTAGTAGAGAGTGAGCGGGAAGCGGGCCGAACTCGTGAAATGGCATCATTTCCGGCGAGACTCCCTGAATCGGCCGCATGGGAGCCGGAGAAATCGCAATCACTCCGGCCACCGGCACGCGCGAAGCAACGCGCAACGCGATGGCTCCGCCCAAAGAATGCCCCGCGAGAATTGTGCGCTCCGGATCGAGCAGCCCGCGTGCAATCAGTTCGCGAACCAGGTTTTCGCTGCACTGCTCGGATCGTTCGTAAGAAAAAGGACCTTCGGTTCGTCCGTGTCCGGGCAGGTCCGGCACAAAAACGCGCAAACCTTGCGAAGCAAACCCTGCGGTGATGTACGACATGATCCGCTTATTCGCCGACAGCCCGTGAAGGAGAACGATGTAGCCGTCCGGCGTGTTGCCTTTCGGGTGGTTGGCAGGCTCAACGAAGTCCGTTACCAGGCGACATCCACCGGCGTCAACGCGAAAGGTATGCGATTGGTAGGGCACCGCAAGCCCTAGCAGCAGGCCCACGCCGCAAAGTCCGACGCCAGCGGCTGCGCGGAGCGTCTTATGCAGTTTCATGAAAGGCGCTCGGCGCCAAAGCACTGCGCCCGCGGTGCGTGATAAACTAGCTCCTCGCCTAACGCCAGGGCTATTTTTACGTGGGCCTTCATGGAGGTCCTTTGAACCCGGAGATTCTGACTCCCGATGAAGCGATTCTGCGGTTTGGGCGCGAGAAAGACAACGGCCGCCGCATCGTCTTCACCAACGGCTGCTTCGATCTGCTGCATCCCGGGCACATCGGCAGTCTGGAACAAGCTCGCGCCCTTGGTGACGCGCTCATCGTCGGCCTCAATAGTGATGCCAGCGTCCGCCAGTTGAAAGGCGCCGGACGCCCAGTGTTGCCGGAACGGGAACGCGCGGAGATTCTAGCCGCGCTCGAATGCGTGGACGCGGTGGTGATTTTCGACGACCTCACACCGCGCGAAGTCATCGCGCGTCTGCTTCCGGATGTGCTCGTGAAGGGCGGCGACTGGCCTGGCGATCAAATCGTTGGACGCGAAGAGGTGGAAGCCGCGGGCGGCCGCGTCGTTTCCATCCCGGTCGTGCCGGGTTATTCCACCACGACAATTCTCCAGAAGATTCGCGAAGGCGCTACCACCTCTCGCGTGGAAGCCTGACGCGCACGCATGATTCTTCCCGCCGTTCGCGAACGATTGGATGTTGTGCTCCGCCACCCGTCGGTGGAAGGGGCTCTGGGCGCTTTGCGCGACGGTGCGCAGCACATCTCGCTCTCCGGACTGCACGATGTTGCCAAAGCGCTCGTTGCCGCGTATTTCACGCATGAACTGCGGCGCCCGGCCTTCTTCATTACGGACTCAAATCGCCGCGCCGAAGCCCTCGCAGAAACCGTCCGTTTTTTCTCGACCGTTTTCCCCGGCGTAAGCGGGGGAGTGGCGACGCTCCCGGCGTTCGACACGTTACCGTGGGAATTGCAGAGTCCCCACCCGGACATTCTCGAACGCCGCGCTGCAACGCTGTTTCGACTGACCGATGGACAAGTCTCCTTGGTCATCGCTCCGGTGCAAGCGGCACTCTGGCGTTTTCAGGATGCCACGCTGTACTTGTCGCTGGCGCGCACGCTTACCAAAGACGCGGAAGTTCCTCTCGAAGAATTCATCGGCCATCTTGCGGGTGTGGGCTACACGCGCACGGAAATGGTCGAGCTGCCAGGGCAATTCGCGATGCGCGGCGGCATCGTCGACGTCTTTTCCGCGGAGGCTCCCCGTCCTGTGCGAATTGAGCTGTTGGGTGACACTGTTGAGTCCGTGCGCGAATTCGACCCGCGCACGCAACGTTCGATTGCTCCCGTGCAACGCACGACTCTCTTGCCACTCACGGAATGGAACGTAGCCACGCTCGTTGGCGCAACACAATCGGCAACGCCCTCCTGGGAGGCAACCTCGTTCTTCGGCCCTGCAGAGCAAAGCGGCCAGAGTTCGCTCTTCGAACTGGCAGAAAGCTCCCTCAAGCCAATCGTCTTTTTGGATGAACCGCAAAACTTGCGTGACGCCGCCGAAAAGCACCTCGCCCACGCCACCGAAATCTACGAGCGCCACGGCAGCGCTACTGCCCCGTCTGCCTCACATTTCTTTATGGATCAGGCAGAGTTTAGCGCCGCGCTTGCCAACACTTCCCAAGCACATCTTGAGCAACTCGCCGTCAATATCGGCTCCGCTCCGCAATTCGAACTCTCCTCAAGGCCTAGCTCTCGTTTTCACGGCGATGTTGTGGCCTGCATGGGGGCCGTGAAATCGCAACTTGCGTCGGGGGGGAAAGTGTTTCTGACCGCCGCCAGCACTGGTGAACTCGAACGCCTCGCGGACATTTCCCGCGAATACGATGTCCCCTACGTTCTCGGCGAGTCCGAAAACGCCGCAGCTGGTTTCACAGCCGAAGGCGCTCTCGAAACAGCGGGTCTACTCCTGATGCGCGCTCCATTCGCCGAAGGCGTCACTTTCCCCGAAGCCAAGCTCACAATTTATGGTCACGCCGATCTTTTCGACGTCGCCCCAACGGTCGAGCGTCCCAGCCATAAAATCCGTACCTCCGGTTTCTTCACCGATTTCGCCGAGCTGAAACCCGGCGATTTCATCGTGCACGTGGATCATGGCATCGGCCAATTCGAAGGCCTGCGCCAAATCGAATCGGACGGTCATCGCGGCGAATTCATGCTGCTCCGTTACGCGGACGACGCGCGCCTGTACGTCCCGCTCGAGCGGATGGACCTGGTCCAAAGCTATCGAGTGGTAGAAGGTTCGCACCCAACGCTCGACAAGCTGGGCGGCACGGGTTGGAACACCCGCAAAACGCGCGTACGCAAATCTCTCGAAGACATGGCGGAGCAGCTCCTTACCCTTTACGCCGCGCGCAAAACAACGCAAGGTTTTGCGTTTTCTGCGGATGGCAATTTCCAACGCGAATTTGAAGACGCCTTCGAATTCGAAGAAACCGCCGGCCAAAACACGGCCATCGCCGACATCAAGCGCGACATGGAGCGCCCCACGCCGATGGACCGCCTCCTCTGTGGCGACGTGGGCTACGGCAAAACTGAAGTGGCCATGCGCGCGGCCTTCAAAGCCGTCTCCGACAGCAAGCAAGTTGCGGTCCTCGCACCAACGACTGTTCTCGCCTTCCAACATTTCGAAACTTTCAAACAGCGGTTCGCGGCCTTCCCGGTACGCATCGAAATGCTCAGTCGCTTTCGCAACGCTGCCGAGCAAAAGAAAATTCTCGCCGATCTGGAAGCCGGCAAAGTCGACATCGTTATCGGCACGCACCGGCTCATCTCCAAGGACGTAAAGTTTCAAGACCTCGGCCTGCTCGTCGTCGACGAAGAGCAACGCTTTGGCGTCGCGCACAAAGAGCGCCTGAAAGAAATGCGCCAAAACGTTGACGCACTAGCGCTCTCAGCCACACCCATCCCTCGCACCCTCCACATGTCGCTCGTTGGTCTGCGCGATATGTCCGTGATCGAAACTCCGCCACGCGACCGACTCGCGATTCAAACTGTCGTCGCTTCCTTCCAGGAAGATCTAGTCCGCCGCGCCATCGAAAACGAACTCGCCCGCGACGGCCAGGTCTATTTCATCCACAATCGGGTCGAATCGATCTATTCGCTCGCAACGCTCGTGCAAAAGTTGGTGTCAAAAGCTCGCGTAGTCGTCGGCCACGGCCAAATGGGCGAGAAAGAGCTCGAAAGCGTCATGCTCAAATTTATACGCGACGAAGCCGATGTGATGGTCGCCACGACCATCGTCGAAAACGGCCTCGACATCCCTAAGGCGAACACTATCCTTATCAATCGCGCCGACCGTCTCGGCCTTGCCGAACTATATCAATTGCGCGGGCGAGTAGGCCGCTCCCACCAACGTGCCTACGCTTATCTCCTGGTTCCCCCGGATACCTCTCTCTCTGAAATCGCCCGCAAACGCCTCTCTGCGATGAAAGAATTCAGTGAACTAGGCGCCGGCTTCCGTATCGCAGCTCTGGACCTCGAACTCCGCGGCGCCGGCAACATGCTCGGCCGTCAGCAACACGGCCACATCGAAGCTATCGGCTTCGACATGTACTGCCAGATGCTGGAGCGCGCCGTCTCCAAGCTAAAGGGCGAAGAATCCCTCCCAGAGCTGCGCACCACCTTGAGCCTCGGCCTCGATGTCCGCATCCCAGAAAACTACATCCCCAGCGAAAATCTCCGTTTGCGCACCTACAAACGTATCTCCTCGATCGCCAGCCAGGAAGAAAAGCAGGACGTCCACCGCGAACTAACCGACCGCTTCGGCGCTCCGCCTGCCACAGTAGAAAACCTTTTGGAGTACGCCGTCCTCAAATCGATGTGTGAGCGCCTGCGTATCTCCGCGGTCGAACGCCAGGGAAACCGCATCGCCATCCGTTTTCACGCGGAAACGCCGCTCGACCCCGCCACTCTGGTCAAGGTGGTCCGTTCGCGTAAGGGCATTAAACTCGACCCCAGCGGCGTCCTCTGGCTGGAGACTACCCGGGGAGAGTCTGTCCCAGGCGCACTCAGAAACGTATTGCTAGGCCTTCAAGGCCAGAGCTAAACTCTATAAGTGAGGAACTACATGCGAAATCTTGCAGTGATCGCGGCGCTATTCGCCGCCTTGCCGCTTGTGGCACAGCAGCCCGCTCCGCCCACGCCGGCTCCGCAAACGCAAAATCCGCCTGCTAAGCCGGCTCTCGAAAAACCCGACGAGGCCCCTGCTGACGTTCCCACTCCCGCTACTGCCGCGTCTAAGAAGGCCGCCCCGGCCAAAAAGCCCGCCGTCACCGAATCCGAAGGCAAAGTCATCGAAGAAATCGTTGCCCGCGTCAACAACGAGGTCATCACCCGCTCCGAATTCGAACACTCCAAAGTCACTGCCGAGGAAGACGCCAAGTCCGACTGCCAGAACCGTTGCACGCCCGAGCAGTTGAAAGCACTGACCGAAGACCGCCAAAAAAACGCTCTCCGCGATCTCATCGACCAGTCCTTGCTCGTCCAGCGCGCCAAGGACATGGGAGTCAGCGTCGAGCCCGATGTCATCAAGCAGCTCGACCAAATCCGCATCG
>DATDHE010000165.1:0-6071 GCA_036521695.1 Candidatus Acidiferrum sp.
TGCCGCGTACGCCTTGCACCAGGCGCTTGTGAATCTGCCGAATCAACGCTTCCGTGATCGGCTCCCCACTTTCCAAGTAATCTGAGACCAGCTCGAATGCCTTCTTGTAGTTCAGCAGTTCCTTTGCATCATCCGGCCTAGTGTGCTGTCCCATAAATAACTGGTCTTAATATTGCTGGGAATATAGGCATCTCCCGTGCACAATGGAGGTGCCTATGGCGATGGGACGACCGAAAGCAACGTTGGTTTTGGATTCGGAGCTGCGTGAACAGCTGGAAAGCTTGGCCAACTCACGTTCTCTTCCGGCCGGCCTGGTGCGTCGAGCCAAGATTATCTTGTTGAGCGCCTCTGGGAAGAACGACCGAGAGATTGCCCCGCAGCTGGAGACGAGCAGGAACACGGTAGGCCTGTGGCGACGACGGTTCCTGGCACAGGGGGTGTCAGGACTCTACGACGAGTTACGCCCAGGCCGCCCCCGCCCTATTTAGCGACGAGCGAGTTGCCCAATTAGTTGGCAAGACGCTGAAGTCGAAACCCAAATCCGCAGCGCACTGGAGTATCCGTCAGACTGCCGACGAGACGGGAGTATCGAAATCGACAGTGCACCGCATCTGGCAGGCGTTTGGCTTGCAGCCGCATCGACAAAAATATTTCAAGCTTTCGAACGATCCATTTTTTGTAAAAAAAGTACTGGATATTGTAGGACTGTATTTGAATCCCCCTGAAAATGCTGCGGTTCTGTGTGTAGATGAGAAGAACGGAATTCAAGCATTGGAACGCACCCAGCCGATGTTGCCGCTGGGATTGGGTTATGTCGAAGGAGTGACTCACGATTACCGGCGCCACGGAACCACCACGCTGTTTGCCGCACTGGACACGGCGAACGGCAAAGTGCTCACAAAATGTCGACCGCGTCACCGACATCAGGAGTATCTGAGTTTTCTCCGGGAGATGGGGAAGAACGTGCCGAAGAACTTGGAAGTGCACATCATCGGGGATAATTACGCCGCGCACAAGCATCTGCGAGTGAAACGCTGGTTCGCCACACGGCCACGATTCCATGTGCACTTCACTCCGACCTATGCCTCCTGGCTCAATCAGGTGGAGATCTGGTTCAACCGTATTACGCAACAAGCCATTCGCCGCGGAACGTTCAGCAGCGTGAAAGACCTGGTCGAGAAAATCGATCACTACGTCCTGAATTCCAACCGCCGAGCGCAGCCTTTCGTCTGGACCGCCACAGCGGATTCAATCTTCGCTAAAGTCGAACGACTATGCGAACGTATTTACGGGACAGCACACTAGGATCAACTTTCCCGGCGAGCGGCCAATTGTTTTGGGGCGCGACTTCCAGCATCGGTTCTACTTGGGAGAGAGTCTGGCGTGCCTAGACCATTTAGCTGAATCGGATTGTACTGACGGGTGTCTGACGCTTTGCTGACACAATTCTGACGCACCGCCGAGAGACTCAATTTCTCTTGATTTCTGCTTGCTGACCCGAATATATGGAAGCGCCAAAGGAAGGAGTGCCTTGGTGATGAGTCGCGGGATTTCAAGGCGAAGTCTACTAAGCCGGATGGGATCTGCGATATTGGCGCTCGGAAAATGGTCCGACAGAACTTGGCTGGTAGCGCAAGATCCCAGCCTCGAAAAAGCGATGGAATCTTTTACGGGGCCGGGACCAAATCATCATTGGAACTCGGTAGGTCCGTACATCAGTGAACCGCAGAAAGCTCCTCTCATCTTGCTAACCGATCGGCCCGTGCAGTTGGAAACACCACGCGCGTACTTCCGCACAGCGTTCACTCCGAACGATGCCTTTTACGTCCGCTGGCACCTCGCCGATATTCCGAACGCGGTTGATTTGAAATCCTGGAGACTCAAAATCGAAGGCAACGTCAAGAAGCTTGCCGCGCTCAGCTTGTCGGACCTGCTGCACAACTTCAAGCCCGTTTCTGTAGCCGCTACAAACCAATGCTCCGGCAATAGTCGTAGCCGCCTCCAGCCTCGCGTGCCCGGCGGGCAATGGGGAAACGGCGCCATGGGCAATGCAATGTGGACAGGGGTGCCGCTGCGTGTATTGTTGGAACTGACTGGAGTCAAAGACGGATCAGTGCAGGTTCAATTCCAGGGACTAGAGACCGGGCCGGGGCCGAGCGGCTTGCCATCGAATATATTTCTCAAGTCTCTGGACCTGGCCAATTCGGTTCTAGACGATTGCATCGTGGCTTACCTGATGAACGGTGAGCCGCTGCCGATGCTCAACGGTTTTCCGGTCCGCCTTATCGTGCCCGGTTACTTTGCCACGTACTGGACCAAGTGCCTGACCTGGATTCGCGTTCTCGATAAGCCAGACGAAAGCTTCTGGATGAAAACTGGCTATCGCATCCCCGACACGCCGCGTGGAAATACCTCGCCCGAAGAAATGAAATCGGGAAACGTAAAGACGGTACCCATCGGACGTTTTCCGGTCCGCTCTTTTCTGGTTTCCCCAGACGGCGCTTCCAAGATCCCTTCGGGGATGCCTGTGACTCTACGCGGCATCGCGTTTAGTGGCTTTGGCCGGATTGCCCGCGTCGAACTGTCCAAAGATGATGGCAAGAATTGGTTGCCAGCAAAACTGGGCGAGGACTACGGCCCGTACTGTTTCCGAACTTGGGAAACCTCCTGGACACCGAAGTCGCCAGGGCGCTATTCTCTGGCGGTGCGCGCGACAGATGACAAAAACAACACGCAACCCGACGAGCCCGTCTGGAACGCTGGGGGCTATCTCTGGAACCGCATCGAACGTGAAGACATCGTTGTGGGCGAGGCTAGCTAGCGCAATGATTCGGATCGGAAAGACTCGAGAAATCTGGCTCGTCGCAACTGTCGTGCTGTGCGCAGCGACGGCGGTTGTTTTTGCCGAATCCAAGAAAGGCAATTATGCCCCTTCGCAACTGGGGATCCTTCAGCAGGTAGCTCCGACCCAGCTCACCCCTGACGCAAGTTATCAAGTCTCGGCCTATCCGGCGCCCAGTCTCGATCTGGTACCCGGCGAAGGGCTTTCCGAGGTTCGCATCTATTGCGGTACGTGCCATAGTCCGCGGTACATCACGATGCAGCCACCGCTGCCCGCCGCGACGTGGGAAGCGGAAGTCGGCAAGATGAACAAAACCTTTGGTTCGGCGATCTCTGACGGAACCTCGCGCAAAATCATCGCTTATTTGCAAACACACTACTCGACTGACAATCATCGATAGATCTGCCAGATCGCCTTTGCTCGACGGGCTTCCGTTCAAAATTTTCGTTTGATCGGTAACACCTTCTGTGGCGATGGTGTAAGCCGTTGCATTTTGGGCTATCCCCGAACATTATCGTTAAACCCGACGGTAATCTCTCGGCTGTTCACTCCGGCTCCAAGGTGGGCGGCATTGAATATCAGGTTACGCGAATGTACGTGCTATGCGTTCAGCACTGGAAGTGCCTTCTGATAAACCGGAGATGTTCGTACTAGCCTATATACGCGCCGTCTCCTGATACACTCATCAACGAATCGATGCCTACGACCCTCTATCGCCCTGTAGGGCTCCACGAACTGGCGCTGATTTGGGATTCGGGGATGCGTGAGTTCCCGCCACGCCTGCCAAATCAACCAATCTTTTATCCGGTCAACAATGCGGAATATGCTCGACAAATTGCAAGAGACTGGAATACACGTGATGAAAAATCAGGGTTCGCAGGATTCGTGACCGAATTTGCGATTGATAGCGCATACATCGCCAAATTCGCTTCTCACGTTGTGGGTGCATCACAACATCAGGAATACTGGATTCCAGCGGACGAACTCGCTGCATTCAACAAAGCAATCCTCGACAGGATTCGCGTTCGTGAAGCATTCTTTGGCCCGAGTTTCGTTGGGCGCGTGCCAGATGCTTACGCTCTCAAAGGAAAGGATGCCGCCACCCAAATGGCAACGCTGGCGAAAGCTTGGGATTACAGCACCTTCGACGTGGCGTGCGAGATTTCAGCCAACCGAAAATCCGTATATCTGAATTGTCTATTCTGGGCGCAACACGACTTTGCTGAATCTGGCGTCAGTCAGCAGCTACGCGATGATTTCATCTCGAATTTGAAAAAGCTCTGGGAGTTCGATCACATTGACGTGCCATTACCCGGAGAATTATCGGAAACCGCTGCCAGCTCCGATAACGGATAATCGTCCATCAAGTTGACTTGAGCGCATTTGACTTTACCGGCACGACAAATCGGGAGTTGACGTCCTTTGACGTACAATAACCCCGTGACCCCCACGGAAATTGAGCAGATTATTCGCGCCAATATCGACAAGATAGTGTGCGTGGAGGATGTGGATGGCACAACGCAAACGCTATTCGTTCACACCGTGGATGAGGAAGGACTCCTCTCTTACCCCCGCATGTGTCCTCAAGTCCTGATCTAATCTTTGAAGAACTCCACCAATATAGGCGTATGCGTCCTTGGCTTCAGCATATGCGTCTGCCCTTGGAGGGTTTGGTACCGAGCGTTCGGCAATACGCTCGCGAGCGCCCGATTCGCGTGGCGCATCCACGCAGGGCTATTCTCACCATCCATGACGAGTGCCGGTATCGTGACGGTCGCCCACCGGCTGGCCGATAGCGGCAGGCCTCTCTGGTTATCCCGCACGATCGCGCCGTCGTAGGGGAGCGTGTGCGCAACGGCTTTAAGCTTCGACCACATAGGTATCATCAGTGGCATCAACGCCCTGACGAAACCCGGAACTCCAACCGACTTCAGGAAGAGCTTGACTGCATCGCCTCGCCGATCTGCCGCGATCGCCCCGTTGATCCGGTCCCAACCGTCCTCGGTTGTGGGATGGGTGTTGTCCACGATGAATGGCGCCTCGTACAACGCCAGCTTCTTGATGCCACTGAGGCGATTCGCCGCTTCCAGTGCAAGAACTGCGCCGGAGGACGTGCCCCAAACAAAGGCCGACCCACCTGCTTCGCCGAGGAGCGCTGTGATGTCTTCGACCTCGCGCTCCACGGCGTAGGACACCGTATCACCACTTGCGCCTCGACCTCGACGGTCGTATGTGAATACGGTGAAATGCTGTGCCATGAGGTCAGCCAGTTGCCCACTTTGACCCATGCCTCGGTAGCAAAGCGCGCCGTCGATCAGAATCACAGGCGGCCCGTTACCGATTCGATCGAATGCTATCGCCGTGCCGTCCTTCGAGGACACTTTTCCCACAAACAGAGAAGTCGCTGCCTGCGCAGTCTTTGGGGCTCTACCTTCGGCAGGTTCTAAAACTGTCGTTTTCTGCATAGGTCCTCCTATTTCGCCTGTCGCTCGGCCCCTACAAAATCCGCGCCCTCGTTTAACCTGCAGCTCGGCTTACGCGATATTGGGAAGGTATGCCGCGAGGTTTTCCAGTGTTTGAGCCGTGCCGGCATCAATGCGCATCTGGAGTAGAGCGTCGCGATCCTTGTTCGTCGCACACTCAATCGTCATCATCAACTTCGTTTTCTTCCCTTCTTCGGTGAAGACGAGCGTCCCAATCGGCTCGGGACTCGATGGAAACATCCGTACGGTAAAGACGAGCTTTTCTGGCGGGGTGATTTCGCGATAGATGCCCGTGAATGCGTGCCCTTCACCCCCGTTGGGAGCACGATGGACCCAACGAAAAGCTCCGTTCGGTCGCAGGTCGATTTCGCAAACGGCAAGGGGCACGCCGCTCGGGTCCCACCAATGTGCGACGTGTTCGGCATTGGTCCAGGCCTCGAAGACAACAGCGCGCGGCGCATCGAAAATGCGCGTTATCACGATTTCGCGGTTGGTGGGAGTTTCGATTTTCACTGTTCCGATGTTCTTCACTCGTGATCTCTCCTTATCCCCTTCTTGCGTCCACGCGGTTTCGCCTTCTTTTGCATCTCTTTCAGGTAGCCGTCCAAGCTGGCAAATTTCTGCTCCCAGAAGCGGCGAAAGGGTTCAAGCCAGTCAGCGATATCTTTGAGCGGCACGGCCACGAGCGTGCGCGGGCGCCGCTGTGCATCGCGCGTACACCTAACGAGGCCCGCGCGTTCGAGTAC
>DATDHE010000166.1:0-1753 GCA_036521695.1 Candidatus Acidiferrum sp.
GGCGAACTGCGAATGTCGTCCGTGTCAGCCTTGTGGGAAAGGCCGAGGAGGGCGATTTTTTTGTCTTTTAACACCCACAGGGCACGATTTATTTTCCGAAAGAAGGCATCCACGCGGCGGGAGTTTACGTCTTCGGCCGCCTGCAGGATGCCTGCATCGACACCCTCCGCATGGACTAATTGGCAAAAAGCTCGAAGGTCCTTCGGCAACCGATCGCCGCCGAAGCCAATACCTGCTTGCAGAAACGATTTTCGAATACGTGGGTCGAGGCCGACGGCGTGCGTCACCTCCTGAACATTCGCGCCTATCTGTTCACAGACATCGGCTAGAACATTGGCATAGGAAATCTTGACGGCCAGAAAGGCGTTGGAGGCTTGCTTGATGAGTTCCGCGCTACGCACACTTGTCAAAAGAAGCTCAGGAAGATCGTGCGGCGGGCAGCCATTGGGGTGGATGGGACACTGGAAATTTTGTTGAAGGATTGGAGCATAGAGTTGTCGAAGAGTTGCTTCGGAGTCAGGTTCGTCCACACCGAGGAGAATGCGCTCCGGGTGGAAGAAATCTTCGACGGCAGTGCCTTCGCGCAGGAACTGAGGGTTTGCCGCAACTTGGAAGCGGGCGCGAGGATTTGGCGTAGTTACCGAAAGCAGGTGTTTTAGTTGTTCACCAGTTTTGACGGGGACTGTACTGCGCTCAACGATGAGCTTTAGCGTATCTACGACTCGGGCGATCTGACTTGCGGCAGCGTCGAGCGCTGTGAAATCCGAATTGCCGTTTTCAAGCTGGGGGACACCGACGCAGAGGAAGATGACATCAGCGCTTCGCAAGGCGTGGGTCGCGTCCGTGGTAAGCGTGAGCATGCCCGTGGCGCGGCTGCGCAAGATCAATTCCTGAAGGTGTGGTTCGAAGACTGGGAGACGGCCCTCAGCCAGTAACCGGACCCGTTCCGCATCCCGGTCGACACAGAAAACATGGTGGCCGATGGCGGCAAGGCAACCCCCTGCAACCAATCCGACGTGGCCACAACCGATAACACACACTCGCACGAATTCACGCTCCGAAGATGCGGACGATTGTATAACGGTTTCGCCAACAGGAATTGTGGGACAGCCAATTGGAGGACGGGTTGTACACCGGGCGAGCTGAGTAGTGTGAGCAGTGCCTTGTTGAGGATTCTTAAGGCGACGGCTCCTCAAGCAGTTGAAAACGTTGAAGATGAGCCGTATTGCTGCAGATGTTAGGCCGTTCGGGGCGCTGCAACGGCCGTTCACGCCCAATAAACACCGGTTCGCTGCAAGGGTGTTCGATTCCAACGCGGAACGTGCGTAAAATGAGGGAGTAGCTTAACGCGGCCTTCTCTGCTGGTGTCCCCCAATCAAGAGGAAGTCCGGAAAGGAGTTGCGGGTTTCCCGCGCATGCGTAATTTGAAGGAATCCGCGAAGGCTCTCAGAGAGTTGCTCTCAGAGCGAGTACTTGTGCTCGATGGAGCGATGGGGACGATGCTGCAGCAGCGGCATCTGACGGCGGAGGATTTCGGCGGGGCGGCGCTCGAAGGTTGCAACGAAAATTTGGTGCGCACGCGGCCGGATGTGGTGCTGGACATTCATAGGAAATATTTCAACGCGGGCTCGGATATCGTCGAGACCAACAGTTTTGGCGGGGCGCCGATCGTTTTGGCGGAATACGGGCTGGCTGCGGACGCGCATTTATTGAATAAGCGGTCGGCGGAATTGGCGCGGCAGGCGGCGGATGA
>DATDHE010000167.1:0-10844 GCA_036521695.1 Candidatus Acidiferrum sp.
GATTCCGTTAAAACCACTCTATTCAGGGTCTTGCATACTGCAGGTGTGTTGCCACCAAGAAATCGTGGAATCTGCCGGTAGGAAATTCCTCTATCATGCGCGGTGAATAGGGTGTCTCTCAGTTACGCGAAAACCGCCAAACTAGGTCTCCACGTGGCGAGAAACGTGTAGCCCTGTTTTCGTTTGGACGGTCGTCTCTTCGCACAAACATTAGCTCCGGCCACTTCCGCGGTTCCTTACCTCAATATGGCCCGACACAACCAGGCATACTTTTGTGGTTAGGGGATAGGCTGTACGTGCAGTGCTGCGACGACCAAGGTCGCGGTGCATTGACAGCGGCAACGTCGGGCCTAGCACCATCAACCACTCGCAGAATCAGCCCGAGACTATGGGCTGGGTGGTGAGGGATGTTGAGCCGGCTGGGCGGGCATTTTCGCAGGATAGATCAGGATGACGAGTTTGGAGGAGTCGCCAGAGTCTTTGGTTTTGCCGAGACCGATGGTTTTGAGTCGTGTGTCCTCCAATTTGAAATTCTGGGCAAGGTAATCGCGCACGACTTTCGCGCGGGCTTCGGTGAGAACGCGAACTTTGTCGGTATCGCCCTTCGATTCAGAGGAGGCGACGCTAAAGAGTCAGGCGGCCAGCGATTTGGTCCAAGCGATCAAACAGGTTTCGAGCGGACAAGCCTATCTCAGTCCCGGTCTCTCCCGAGCGGTAATGGACGCGTTCCGTTCGAAATCGAAAAAGCCCAGGGATCCATTGACTGCCCGGGAGCGGCAAGTACTCCAGTTGATTGCGGAGGGGAAATCGACGAAAGACATTGCATCATTGCCGGGTATAAGTGTAAAAACAGCGGAATCTCATCGCACAAGACTCATGCGAAAGCTGGATATCCATGAGACGGCCAGCCTTGTGCGGTACGCGGTCCGTCGTGGCATTGTGCAACCCTAATTCTTCTCTGTGACTTTCCAGTCCCTTAGAAAGACTACATCAGACTTCGAAGTTGTATGGAATTTTTGCGCAGCACAACCAACGAAATCGTTCTTAGAAGGCTGGTGGGTTCAACCTTGTGCGCGAGAAATCGTGACAGCTCAAGTGTCCCGCCTCAGCTGGCCATGGCCATCTCGCCGAGTGCCGCGCTGAGAAAAGTACGCCGATCCACAATCCAGCTATCTAAAGATTTTCTTAAATGTTCCTTTCGTGTTTCCCTCCATAATTTTGCTTACGGCAGGTTATAGCGCAATTGGCTGAACACCATGTTAGCGTTGGCTGAGCGTGGACCGTTGCCAGCTGCCCAAGGATAGACCCAAACATGCGCGTATTGTAGCCCCCACTGCACCGACCCTAGGTTTTCGTACTTCCAGAGCACTCGTGAGTAGCCGCCCGTGGCCTCCTCGATCAACCGATCGGCAACGTTGCTGGCACCCGGAAAACCGAATCCCACACAGCAGGTGCCGTCGCTGTTTAAGGTAGCGTTCTTCTGCGCGTACAGGCCGCTGTAGTAGAAGTACAGTCCCGTAGCTTTATTCGGTGCAAGCTCGAAACCGCTGACCCACGAATACGAATGGATTGGCGAAATGCTGCCATCGGCCCTAACGATTACGTCGGGAGCCAAGCCGCCGATGTACCGGCCGGCCCCGTCACTAGCAAAGCCGTTCCATACCCAGCGGACGCCTTTCTTGAACTCCATATTGAAGTTGGCCTCCACCCCCCAACCGAAGGCATAGTCCTTGCCCGACGCCCTGCTTCCATCCCAACTGCGAAAAGTTCGCATCACTGTTCCGATATCGAAGTGAATGCCGCGACCACCTGCGATCTTGTCGTCGAACGATCCCTTTAGCACGAAGTCTGGAGTCATGTTCGGGACATTCAGTCCACTGCCGCCGGTATTGTACTGCGTCGTGAGCGTGTTATTAAGCGCGCTCGGGAATACCACACTGTTGGACACCTGCTGCTCAGGGTTTTCGACGGAGAAACCGAAAGCCATCTTTTCAGACGGGCGATAGATTAACCGGAATTGCGGATACCGGCCAACCACAAAACCGGCCACAAAGTTCAGATCGATCACCTGGGGAGCGGCTATGTCACCCGGCCATGGAAGAATGTCTTCCTTATTCGGTGTCATCAGCGACCACAATTGCCCGCCGGTCATCTCCCACTTTCCTTTGCGCCAGTCTAACCATGCCTGCCGAATGCGGAACGGATAGCCGGATTGCGTCACGAGATTGCCGCCGACGGGCGCACCGACAAAATCCATTTCGAAGTAGCCAGCGACCTGGCTGGTTTTCAGGTCAGCATCGACCCGAAGTGCCAAGCGCGTGCTCTGTGGCGATAAACGAAATTCGCTGGTCGTGCCGAGCACCGTGTTGTCGTACGGTATGTTGTTGAAGTTGGTCGCCACGTTTCCGCCGTTATTGCTCGAGCGCCACAGCGTTGTCAGGGCGGGGTAGCCGATGAGACGGATCTTCGCGGGGCCTAACCGGAGGGCCGGTGTAGTGGGCGTCACGTCGGCAATTTCTGGACCGCGCTGCAAGTCTTCCTCGACCTGCGTCTGCTCTGGAGTGAGCGCCTGTTGTTCGCTTGGAACTGGGGGCGGTTCATTCTGAGCTTGCAGGTCGTTGTCCGTCTTACGGTCCACGGCCGGAACCAGCGTGCCATCGCTCGTTCTCCCCATTACACTGACCAGCATCTTCTTCTGCTCCGCCAAGGCAGACTGCAGCGCTAGGATTTGGGCTTGTTGTTGCTCCAGAGCTTTCTGCTGCTGACCGACAATTAATTTTAGCTTTTCAAGTTCGGCCGTGCTGCTCGAAGTCTGAGCCGTTGCCGATAGGCAACCGGCAGAAATAACCCATAAAAGAGCGAGGACGGGAACCACACGCTCGATGAGAAGATATAGCTTCCGATTTTTCATAGCTGGTCTCCATGTTCTCCCTCGAGGCGCTCTCGCGAATCAGCCTGGGGACAGAAGTTAGACACCACGCATTCTACACGCTAGATCGCGGGTTCGAAGTTGAGCGATTTGACCATCCTCCAAGCGGAATGCCCCTCACACTCTCGTTGTTGCAACGCTTACCATTTTCAACGATCGCCGTCTGAACCTTAGAGATCCCGATGAAAAATCTGATTCGAGAATCGACTGTCGCCATGGCCTTTTTCATGCTGCCGGTTGCCCGCCCAGCAATGTCAGCACCTCAACGCTTTCCAACTCACAGCGCTTGCAGCTTTTCCTGAGACAAAGTTTCACCACTCCAGGCGTCTTCGTGAAAACGGCGCTTTTCTCTTTGAGCGATCAAGCACAAGACCATCCTCCGGCATGGGGAGACGGCTTTGGAGGCTATGCTCAGCGCGCCGCTTCACGGTACGGACAATTCATCGCGCAGAATGCTTTATCGGCCACGGGAAACGCGCTGCTTGGCTACGAACTCCGTTACGCCCGCTGCCGATGCAGTGGCTTTTGGCCGCGCGCTGGGCATGCCGTTCTCCGCAATTTTTTGACCTACAACCGCACCGAGAAGGAATTGCGCCTTCAATTCGCAATGTATGCTGCTGCCTTCGGAGCGGGCGCCATTGCTGGCACCTGGCAACCGGAAAGACCTAGCCTCGTGACGAAAGGCTACCAAGGCGTAATCACACAGACTGGTTTTTGGCGTTTGCGCCAATTTAGCCGGCGAATTCGCGCTCGACATCACGCGCGTTCTCAAGCGGAACAAGTCTGCCAACACTGCAGGCGCAGCCAGATCCACTCCCTAGAACGACCGAATAGATGTTCGGATCGCTTAGGAACTCACCCACCATCACGATTTTATACTTGTTGGGTTATCTTACCTTGTTGGTAAGATGAGCCTGTTTTTTTCGCTCGATCATTGAGAGACAGGATCCAGACAAGAAATCCCAAGCCAAGCTGCAGGTCTCCCAAGAACTTCTGGCAGCGCAGCCGACTCCTGTCCCACACGCGAGGCTGTGGCCTTTCACCACGAAGCCGGTCGACCCCGCCGGTAACCATGAGGACTTCTCGCCGCATCTTCTGACGTGGAGAAACTCCTAACATTGCGGTTCCCTCTCAAGTTTCTGAATTTTTTCTACATATAAGGGCAAAAGGTGTATAGTCAACGCCATCTTTGGAGTCACAAGAGACTGCGGCGGCATAGGCGGAAACCCCGCCGATGAAGTTGGCCGGTTCCTCCTCTATCACCAATTATGGAGCGAGCCTGATGGATCTGACGCGGCGGCAATTTGTAACCTGCTCTGCTGGATTCGGCGCACTGGCGCTCGGGTTCGATCTCACGCCTTGCTGGGCGCAGGCGAGAGCCCTGAAGATTACAAAGACCACCGAGACGCACTCTAACTGCCCATATTGTTCCGTCTGCTGCGGCGTGATCATTCACACCATCGGAGACCGCGCCAAGAATGTGCTGCCACAAATCATACACATTGAAGGTGACTCGAATCATCCCGTCAATCGCGGCACGCTTTGTCCCAAGGGCAGTGCCCTCTTGCAGGATTGTGTGAACGAGCGCCGCCTGACGAAACCGCAGGTACGAAGACCTGGAGGGACGGGGTGGGAAGACATTTCCTGGGAGCTGGCATTTGCGGAGATCGCACGGAAAGTCAAGGACACGCGCGACGCCGGGTTTGAGGAGCAGGACGATAGAGGTCACCTCGTAAATCGGTGCGACTCCATCGCTTTCTTAGGAGGAGCGACCGATACCAATGAGTTTTCCTGGCTGGCCGTGAAGACCATGGCCGCAATGGGGGTGATCCGCCGCGAAAACGTGGCGCGAACTTGACACGGCCCTTCGGTCCCCGGTCTGGGGACCAGCTTTGGCCGGGGTGCCATGACCAATAGTTGGAACGATTTGGCGAATGCGGACATCTTTCTGATAATCGGCGCAAATCCCGCGGAGAATCATCCCTGCGGTTACAAGTGGGTTCTCGAAGCCAAGCGCCGCCGCAATGCACGCATCCTCGTTGTGGATCCGCGTTTTACCCGCACCGCAGTCACGGCGGATCGCTACGTCGCTCTCCGCGCCGGCAGTGACATCGCCTTTGTCGGCGGACTCATTCGCTACGCCATCGAGAACGGCTACTACAACCGGGATTACTTGGTTCACTACACGAACGCTTCCTTCCTAGTGGACGAGCAATTCAAGCTTCCGGTCGACGGTCTGTTTTCCGGTTTTCAGCCCGATAAGAACGACTACGACCGTACCTCCTGGAATTACCAATCAAAAACTCCTGGCAGGCCGGGGATCCTGCCAGCACAGGTTTCCGCCGATCCCTCCTTGCAGCATCCCCGGTGCGTCTTTCAGCTTCTGAAGCAGCAGTACGATCGCTACACGCCGGAGATGGTGGAGCGCATCACGGGCGCGCCGAAAAGCGAGTTTCTGCGTGTAGCTGCTGAATTCACCGGCATCCGAGCCGGTGGAGACATGAAAAAGACCGGCTCTCTTATCTACTCGCTCGGTTGGACGCACCATGAAGTGGGCACCCAGATGATCCGCTGTGGCGCGGTCCTCCAGCTCCTGCTGGGCAATGTCGGACGCCCCGGGGGCGGCGTCAATGCTCTCCGCGGTCACGGGAATGTTCAGGGCGCAACCGACATCGCCGTCAGCTTTGACAACCTGCCTGGATATATCCGGCAGCCAAATGCCGAAGATCTCTCCTTCGAGAAGTGGATGGCGCGGATTACGCCCGGTGGCACGAAGGCTCCTGGTACGGAGTCTTTCAACTACTGGTCCAACACGCCGAAATTTGCGGTTTCTCTGATGAAAGCCCTCTTCGGGGACGCGGCAACCCGTGAGAATAGCTGGGCGTTTGACTATCTGGCCAAACCACCGGCCGGGCCGAACTGGTGGTCGTTGCCGGAAGTGCTTGCAAGGGAGAAAACGGTTCACGGCCTTTTCTGCTTCGGCACCAACCTCTACGCGTTGATGGCTAGTGCCCACCGTACGTTCGCTGGACTGAAAGGACTGGATTGGCTGGTGGTCTGCGAGATTTTTCCTGATGAAACCAGCGAATTTTGGAAAGCCCCGCACGTTTCTGCCGAGGAAATGAAGAACATCGGAACCACCGTGTACCGTTTGCCGGGATGCAGCTTTGCAGAAAAGCCCGGCACCATGGTCAATTCCTCACGCATGCTCGAGTGGAGAGAAGCTGCCGCACTCCCGCCGGGCGACTCCAAGGTCGATCTGCAGATTCTGGCCAGAATATTTCTAGACGTCCGCGCCCTATATAACGCGGAAGGTGGGAAGTTCCCCGAACCCATCCGCAACCTAACATGGGAGTACGCGATTCCGGAACGCCCCTCTGCCGAGGAGTTGGCAAAGGAGCTGAATGGCCGTGCGCTCCAACCTCTCCGTGACCCTGCGACCGGAGATACTCTGCGGGCCGGAGACCAGCTTCCCGGTTTCGCGTGGATTCGCGACGATGGAACCACGGCCGCAGGCTGCTGGATTTATTGTGGCTCCTGGACCCAGGCGGGCGCGCAGACCAAGCGTAGAGATCCCAGCGATCCCTCCGGCCTCGGCATCTATCCGAACTGGGCTTGGACCTGGCCTGCGAACCGGAAGATCCTTTACAATCGCGCATCGTGCGACCTTTCCGGCAAACCCTGGGATTCCACCCGTGCGCTGGTTTGGTGGAACGCCAAGAAAGGCGTATGGGAGGGTCCCGACATTCCGGACTTCAAGGCTACGTCACCGCCAGAAGAGCGCATGGGCCCCTTCATCATGAATCCGGAGGGCGTAGGCCGGTTATTTACTCCTGTGAATGCGTTATTGGACGGGCCGTTTCCCGAACACTATGAGCCGATAGAAGGCCCGATCGCAAACCCGTTGCACCCTTCCCAGTCGACGAATCCCCTCGGCAAGAAACCCACCGGTCCCTTCGACCTCTTCGGCACATATTCCCAAGGCTATAACGCTGTGGCCATGACCATCCGGATGACCGAGCACTACCATTTCTGGACCAAGAACAACCCGATGAATGTGCTTCTGATGCCCGAGCCGTTTGTCGAGATCTCGCCCGAAATGGCGTCTGAGATTCGCGTCTCTCCCGGCAATTTTGTAAAAGTTTCAAGCGCCCGCGGCTATCACATTGCGAGAGCCATGGTCACGCAGCGACTGAAGGTTCTGACGGTCGATGGCAAACGCGTCTACCAGGTCGGGATTCCCTTCAATTGGGGGTTCCGCGGCATCTCCGAGGATGCCCACCGAACGGCCCGCACCCTAGTGAATAACATCACGCCCACCAGTTGCGACGTCAACGTGAGGACCCCGGAATTCAAGTCGTTCCTAGTGAAGGTCGAAAAGTTCGAAGGGAGCATCGCGTGAGCGGCGAAGAAAGGCGCATTCAGAAAATGTCCGCCCACACCGGGCCGCTCCCCGGCGCCGTGCCTGCGCGCGAAGAGCAGGTCGCCAAGCTGATCGATGTGACCACCTGCATCGGCTGCCGTGCATGCGAGGTCGCTTGCGTCGAATGGAACGACCTGCAGTTTGGATATACCGAGTTCCAGAACAATCTTCAGACCATGCCGGACACACGCTCGGATTACTGGACGCTCATCACCATGAACGAGGTGGTGAATCCGGACGGCACATTCTCTTGGCTCCTCCGCAAGCACGGCTGCATGCATTGTGTCGATCCGGGCTGCCTGGCCGCCTGTCCCGCAGAAGGCGCCATCGTGCAGTACGCTAATGGCATCGTGGATTTCCAGCAAGAGTACTGCATCGGCTGCCAGTACTGCGTAATTGGCTGTCCCTTCAACATCCCGAAATTCAGCCCGCAATCAAAGCGCGTCTTCAAGTGCACGCTGTGCTCCGATCGTGTGGGGCAAGGTCTGATCCCCGCCTGCATCAAAGCCTGCCCCACGGGATGCCTGAAGTTTGGCACCAAGCAGGAGATGAAGCACGAAGCGGAAGAGCGCGTTGCCCAATTGCGCGAATATGGCGGATTTGAGCGCGCAGGAGTGTACGACCCCTCCGGGGTCGGCGGCACCGGAGTCATCTACGTGCTCCATGACATCGAAAACCCTGAGCGATATGCCGGGCTGCCCAAGGATCCGCGCGTTCCTGCCTCTGTGCGTTTTTGGAAGGGGCCGTGGAAATGGCTCAGTAACTTTGCGCTTCTCGGTGCGTTGTTTGGATTTGTCGCGCACTACTTTTGGTTTGGGCCTAAACGCGACGAGCCTCGCGGCGAGGGAGGGCCGGAGTCCGCTTCCGGGATGCCACACGGAGAGGAAAAATGAGCTGGAGCCTGTTTGCTAAGCAAACTCCACCCGGTCAGATTCTGCGCTACGACTTGGAAGAAAGGGCCGTCCATTGGGTGGTCGCGCTGACCTGCGTCTACTTGATTCTTACGGGGCTGGGACTCCATGCTCCATCCCTGTTTTGGCTGATGGGGGTTCTCGGCGGTGGACAGGTGGCTCGCATCTGGCACCCCATCGTAGGAATGTCCTATTTCGTTTCTCTGATCTGGATGTGGAAGCTGTGGCACAAGGACCTGAAGCCGTCGGAACCGGATGCCGCTTGGATGAAATCCGTTTTGTTTTACATGGCCAACCGCGATGAGCATTTGCCGCCAACCGGCCGCTGGAATCCGGGTCAGAAAATGTTTTTTTGGATGATGTTGATGGCCGGTTTTGCACTCGTGCTTTCGGGCGCCATTCTGTGGTTTCCCGAGCGGGTACCCTGGTCCTGGAAGTGGGTGCGCTTCATGGCGATTTTGATTCATTCGGCTGCGGCCGTTGCAAGCATTGGAGGACTTCTGCTGCACATCTACATGGGCTCGGCCTTTGTCCGCGGCGGGTTCGAGCAGATGATTACTGGGCACGTCAGCCGCGAGTGGGCCGAGCATCACCACAGGCTCTGGTACATGGATCAAGCCGGGCAAGAGAAACGAAGGGAGACGCCTGACTAAGAGCGAAGTCGTCTAGCCCATCGGAAGTTGGTTGGATTGATTCACCCAGCGGCAGGAACTGCAAGTGGTCCTTTGTGGTCCCGCGCTGAAGATGGAGTCGCTGTAAGTAGTTGAAATTATGGAGCGGCCTATCGGAATCGAACCGGCACCTGACCTTGGCAAGGTTCGAGAAGCTAAATATAACGCGCTGGAACGGCGGCACTTAACAGATTTGAAGGAGCCATTAATTGGAAAATGATGGAAAATGAAAGGGCGTCGTGAGATGGCGGAAAGATCGTACACGCCCTCCGCAATCATCACGATCAATTCCCATGCAGGGAACGAACGTTATCAGCCTGGACGTTTGGGAAGAGATGGGTCGGCTAGCTGGAGGGCGGACATACAAGCACCTACCTGTAAAATAGAACCTTTCCGGAAGGATCGAGTTGTTGCAAGAAATCAAAATCAAGAACATTGCGGGTCAGCACGGAGCAGCCATGCTTTCTAGCTGTGGCGAATAGCAAGGCATCGTTCAGCACCCGGCGTCGCTGGTCGCCCTTGTAATCTTGCAGCCGGGCGAGTGTACAGGACAGAATTCCCGCTTCACGCCATATTTCGGAATCAGTTGCGAGGGTGCGATGGCTTGGCCGCCGTTCGATCACCGCAACAACCTGTTCCATGATCCCGCGTGTCTGGGCATGTGCGGGGTCAAGTAGACCGCAGGTTGCCGCTAGTTCCGCTTCTGTTACTGGCGAATGCCACGCCTCGGCCGCCCGGAGCATGACGTCTCCCCTTCGCGGAAAACTGTTCTGGAGAATGTCGATATAAACCGTGGTGTCGTACAACAGCTTGGTGGTCCAACTGCCGGTGGACTCGATGAAGTCGAGTTCCGATTCGGGACGCGGTTTGAGCCGTGTTCTGTGCTTTTCGGGCTTAAGGCGTCTAAGCGTGCCCTGAAATTCAGAATTCAAGGTCAGCCTCGCGGTCGATAGTGCCACGGCGAGCAATCAGCCACTCAGCGTAGTCGTCAGCGACCGCAATGTTAGCCAACGCGAGCTCTATGAGATCGGTATCGGAGATAACTCCGGTGCGCTTCTTTGCCTGTGCCACCAGGGCCTTAGGCATTCTACCCCGGACCACTTGGTTCCTTTCCCCGCGCAACAGGCCTTGCTCTTCGGCGATGACCATCACCTCACGGAGCTTGCCAGGCCCGCCAATGCCGGTGCCTTTTCCCATTCTCGAACTTGTAGATTGAGCAGCACGTTTCATACTGTTCTCCCAGCATTGCTATTCTGTAGCACACTCTAGTCTTCATTGTAGCACAAATCTTGGCATTCACTACAGGCGAACCCATCCGTGCCATCGCGAGCCGACGCCGATAGAGAACCCCAATTGGAAGATCAGCGACCGACTTTTTGACGAAGCTACTTCTGCTATTTGGAGACACGGGAGATTATCTCCCTGGGTCCTTGGTCACCGCTGACGACGTTCTGAAAAGCCTAGATTATTTTGTATTTCGCACCAGTAGTGTCCCAACGTTTTGCCTCTTGCCTTCCGTAAATTATTGATGAGGAACACATAAGCGGCAAATTCTCTTGGTCTCGATTTGAACTCAGAACGCGGGTTCTGCGACCCTGCGAAGCATAACTTCGTGGGGGGCATCGATGAACCGAGGCAAGCTGGTGTTTGCGCAGCTGATGCAACATCTTCCGTTGACCACCTTCCGTCGTTGCGTCACCCGCTATCGAGGCGCGTTCAAAGTGAAGTCCTTCTCGTGCCTGGAGCAATTCCTGTGCATGGCGTTCGCGCAGTTGACCTTTCGGGAGAGCCTTCGAGACATCGAAGTATGTCTGCGCGCGCAAAGTTCCAAGCTCTATCATCTCGGGATTCGTTCGGCGGTGGCTCGTAATACGCTGGCCAATGCCAACGCTGTGCGCGACTGGCGCATC
>DATDHE010000168.1:0-2119 GCA_036521695.1 Candidatus Acidiferrum sp.
ATTTCGTCGACGTGCGTTGTGGGCTTGGACTCCTGCCAGTTCGAGGGTGCGATGGGCGTTCCTGCCGGCGGGACATAGACGTGAAGACCGTTCATGACGATGCGCGCGAGATGGCCGGGACGCACAAGTATGTCGATATAGTGGGCTACGACAGTGAAACGTTGAATCGTAACCACCGGCGGCGTAGTAGGGCTACCGCCAAGCCGCCTGAAAGCGAGGCCCTCTCCGACGCACCCCGGGGTGGGGGAAAAAGGTACGGTGGAATTTCTGGAAAGTGACGGTGGCGGGAAAATCTTCCTGTAGAGACTGCGTGATGTTGGCTGGTGTGAAGGGCCAATGACGAGCGACTACAACTCCGCAGATAACGAACGACAGCAGGAATACTGCGAGGATGACCTGCGCCGTCTTCTGAACTTTCACGGGGCAAGCCGCGCGGAGTAGTTTTTATCTAACCACAAGTGCAAAAGCGCGTAGATGACTACCCCTGAAGTCACCGCAAGCACACTGTAGGCAAAGACCTCTATGAGCAGTATGAAGACTCTCAACAGGTCCAACATAACTGCGCCTCACCTGTTAGAAATCATAGGGGGGCGGTTCTGTCTGCTCAATAGAGTGGGGGCTGTATTCCTGCCGGGGAAAGACTCTACGGCATTCGCTTTAGAATTTTGCCAGGAGCTGCGGCCTTGGCTTTTCGGCGTGCTGGTACACTACAGCCCGGAATGAGTTCAGCGTTTTGCAATGTCGCCCTGCCGGTCCCGCTTCGTACTACGTTTACCTATGCCGTGCCTGAGGGTCTGCGTGGGACGCTTCAGCCGGGGACTCGCGTTCTTGTTCCGTTCCGCAAGAAATCCATGGTTGGCGTGGTCGTTGACATGACCGACCAGCCGCCTGCGAATACTAAAGTCCGCGAAATCACCAAGGTGATGGAATTTGAACCTGCTTTGACGCCCAAACTGATGGAGTTGGCGCAGTGGATTGGCAACTATTACCTCGCTCCCATTGGAGAAGTATTCCGCGCTATGTTGCCTCCGGTCGCGGAGCTAAATCTGCGTAGAGAAATTATTTTGACATCGGAGGGACGGAGCGCAACCGGGAGTCTTCTAGGCGGAGAGATTTCGCATGGTTTGACCGCCGCGGAAGCCGTGTTTCTTGAAAAAGCGAATATGAAAAAGGGTCCGATCCTCTTCAGTCTCGCCGCAAAAATGGGCGTCTCTTCCGCAGCCTTACAACGCCTGCGACAGCGCGACCTCATCGAAATTCGAGAGAGTTTAGAAGATAGGAAACGAAAATCGCAAACGATCGTGGCCTGGAAGGGTTTTGCAGACAAAACAGAAGAAACGCTCAAAGAAAAAGAAGAAAAAGTACGCTTGCTGCTGGAAACCGAGCGTGGGCCGCTGCCCATGTCCCAACTTCTCAAGCTTGCCCGGGTTTCGCGTAGTTTGGTCGAGCGCATGCTAGCGGGTGGATTGCTCGAGAGTTGGCAGGAGCCCGTCGATCCCGCGGAGGATCCGTTTGACGTCGGATACACGCCAGCCGCTCACGCTTTGAACGAAGAGCAAGAAAGAGCCATGAAAAGTATTCGCGCGCGATTTGAGCTGGGAGAATTCGGCGTACAGTTGCTTCACGGCGTGACGGGCAGCGGGAAAACGGAAGTTTATTTGCGGTGTGTTCAGGAAACGCTGGCGCGGGGAAAAACGGCGATCATCCTGGTGCCGGAAATCGCATTGACATTGTGGATTGGGCGGCAATGCCGGTCGTGGTTTGGAGCGAAGTATGAAGGTGTTGCCGTTCTGCACTCGGCGTTGAGCGATGTGCAGCGGGCTCGCGAGTGGTGGCTGGTTCGCAATGGAGGGGCGCGCGTCGTTGTTGGCACGCGGTCCGCGGTGTTTGCACCGCTCGAGAATCTCGGGCTGATCATTGTGGATGAAGAGCAGGAAAACAGCTACAAGCAGGAAGAAACCCCGCGTTATCACGGCCGCGATGTGGCCATTGTGCGCGCAAAAAGCGAAGGCGCGCTGGCGCTGCTGGGTTCGGCGACTCCTTCTCTGGAAACCTACCATCACGCGCGCAACGGGAAATACGACCTGCTCAGGATGTATTCGCGCGTCGAGAATCGCTC
>DATDHE010000169.1:0-18529 GCA_036521695.1 Candidatus Acidiferrum sp.
GGATCCTGCGCCGTCCGGAGAGGGATTTCGCGTCACATTCGTTAAGTTTCGCTGAAGATTATCTTCAATTCTTACAGTTTGACACCCTGCTGTACGCTTTGTAGTCTTTGACACTCGTGACCCCGTGGAGGTCTACCGCTCGAATAAGCAGGCTGTGGCGTCGTGCTAACCTCACACAAAAGGGCCGTCCACGATAGGCGATCTGTAGGCACGGCTGGATCCCAATGCCCAAGAATAATAAAAGCCGGTGCAAGGCATGAGAACCGAGTCCCTGAAATTAAGGGGCCGCAGACCGGTCCCTGCAGATGGCGTTCCTCTTACAGAAGAGCAAATTCCTCCAGCTGTGGAGGATGTACTGACGGCGACACAATTTGTCGACATTCACACGCATTTGTATCCGCCGGCATTTGGCAAGATTGGGTTGTGGGGCATTGACGAGCTCCTGACTTATCACTATCTCGAAGCAGAATTCTTTCGATCCTCGAAGACTACGCCGCAGCAATACTGGGTGCTTTCCAAGCGAGAGCAAGCCGATGCCATCTGGCGGACTCTGTTCGTCGAAAATACACCCTTGTCGGAAGCCACGCGTGGGGTGATCGCCGTGCTACAGGCTTTCCAATTGCCGACAGACCGATCAGCCTTGGCCGAAGCCCGGGCGTTCTTCAGAGCACAAACCGTTGAAAGCCACGTTCAACGAGTGCTTCAGATGGCGGGCGTGAGCATGGTGGTCATGACGAATGATCCGCTCGATCCGGAGGAAGCCGCAGTCTGGAAGAACACAAATGTGAAGCATAGTCAATTTCGCGCCGTGTTGCGGCTGGATCGAATTCTATGCACCTGGTCCAAGCATTGGCAGGTGTTGGCCGGTCAAGGATACAAGGTTGACGAGCAGGCCTCGGGGAAGTCCGCGGCGGAAGTGCGACGTTTCTTGATGGACTGGCACGAGCGCATGCAGCCCGTCTACATGGCGGTGTCTCTGCCCGACACTTTCGAATATCCCCAAGACACGGCCGGGAATCGATTGCTGAAGGAATCCGTGCTTCCAACTTGCCGAGAATTGCGGTTGCCGCTCTCGCTCATGATGGGAGTGCGCAAGCAGGTGAATCCGGATTTGCGCTTGGCGGGCGACGCCGTGGGTCGATCGAATATGCTGGCTCTGGAAAATCTTTGCCGCGAGTTTCCGGACAATCGCTTTCTGATGAGTGTACTTAGCCGGGAGAACCAGCACGAGCTTTGCGTCTATGCACGCAAATTCAGAAATTTGATGCCGTTCGGTTGCTGGTGGTTCATGAACAATCCTTCGATCGTGGAGGAAATTACTCGCGAACGCATCGAGATGCTGGGGACAAGTTTTATTCCTCAACACTCCGATGCCCGCGTCCTCGAGCAGGTCATCTATAAGTGGAACAACACGCGCAGGACCATGGCGCGTATCCTCCCCGAGACCTATCGTCTTCTATCGGAGGACGGCCGTGGAGTGACGCGCGAGGACATTCAACGCGATGTTAACCGCCTCTTTCGTTCGAACGCTGAGAATTGGACGGGCTTGCGGGCGCCCGCTTCCGAAGTTCCCACGCAAAGCTAGTTCCTCCGCCTTTCTTAGACATCATCATTCGTTTCGTTGAAGTCACCGCTGATACCTAAGATTTTCATCCGCGATGATCGCCGGGCTGAAAAACGTCCGGCTCGGTGAAGAAACGCCGCGCTCGTGCCCCGCTCCGGGCGAACGGCAATTTTAGTCTGGCTAAACTACTTCTTTAAATTTTCCGGATTGACAGGGTTGCGACAGTGCTCCTAATGTCCGCTCAAGGGATGTATTCAAGTTGTTGATAACGACTATCTAGAAGACCGATGCTCGGAAGCGAGTGCTGCGTCTCGTTCGATTTTGGGTGCGAAAGCCGTAGCCGTGTGTTCGAGGCACAAGGCGCGCTGCAGCTGGCGGGCATGGCCGAGACCCTAGTCTCGGACGGTCCGCGAAAGGGAAAGGCATAAATGAGGAAGAATCTGCTTACTGCTTTTTTCGCGCTTCTAGTCGCTCCACTCATTTCCCATGCCCAAGGCTTGGGGAGCATCCTTGGCCGAGTCACAGACCCAGCGGGGAATGGTGTGGCAAGTGCACAAGTCACGGCGACACAGGCCGGCACAGGGTTTTCTCGCGCGGCCACGACGGATACCGAGGGACTCTACGTGATTCCCTCTCTTCAACCCGCGGTCTATGACCTAACGGTGGAGGCTAAAGGCTTTAGCACCTCCAAGGAAAATGGGATTACCTTGCTCGCGGATCAATCCCTGACCGTGAATTTGGGCCTAAAGCTTGGCGCGATAACTGAGGTCGTTACAGTAACGACGAATTCTGTGCAAGTCGATACGGCGACATCTTCGCTCAAACAAGTCATCGAGCAACAGCGCATTTCTGAATTACCGCTAAACGGCCGGAACGCTGCGCAGCTCACGCTGCTGGTCGCCGGGGCCGTCAACTCCCCCAACGGCGGCGCGGATCAAGGCGCCACGAAGACGTTTCCGGGCGCAGTCACGTATTCGACGAATGGTGCGCGGCAAGACAGCATCAGCTACCAACTCGATGGCGGCAATTACGTCGACGAATACACCAACGTCAACCAGCCCTTTCCGTTCCCGGACGCGCTCCTGGAATTCAGCGTACAAACGAGCAACTATAGCGCCGAGTATGGCGAGAACGCCGGCGGCGTAGTCAACGTCATCACCAAGTCCGGAACCAACGGCTACCATGGTGATGCGTTCGAATTTGTGCGCAATCCGATTTTCAATGCGCAGAATTTTTTTGCTACGCCCACTACACCAGATCGCGTCAAACGCAATCAATTCGGTGGCACGGTTGGCGGGCCGGTCATTCGCGACAAAACATTCTTTTTTGCCGGCTACCAGCGCACCACGTTTCGCAATCTCGTCCTCGGAAGCTCGCACGTCGTGGGACAGGCAGACATCACCAACTTCTTGGCGAAAGGTGGTCCCGGCGGCACGCCAGGAACCATCGACACCGGCGTAGCTAAGATGTTGGGAATCGACCCCACTACAGGAACCTACTTGGGTAGTTCTGCAAAATTCAGCTTGGCGGGACCCATACCTACGGGCTCGAATCCCACCGTAGCTTTCTCCAAACCAGACACCGAGAACTACGATTCCGGGATGGGCAGGCTCGACCATTCCTTCGGAAAAAACGACAAGATTACCGGCCGTTACGAATATGACCGCTTTACCAAGGCTCCCGTATTCAATCCGCTCGAACTCGTCGCCTACACTGACGCCACCTTTTCTATCGTGGCGCAAAACGCGCTGATTCACGAAACGCACATTTTCTCGCCCAGCATCGTCAACGACTTCCGCGCCAGCTATTCCCGCGAAGTCTCTACTCGAGGCCCGGCTCCCAACGCCGCGAACTTAACGACGTTTCAAACGGCTCCTCTCCCCTTTGAACCCACACCCAGCGCCATTCAAGGAATCGGCGTGCAGAACGGTTTCAGTTTCGGCGACAATCCGAGCGGTATTTTTACCAGAAACAATTTCACCTATGCGGACGATGTTAGTTGGGAGAAGGGGAAGCATGACATCCACTTCGGCGGCATGATCGAGTGGAGCCAGGTCGATCTGAACAACCAGTTCAACCAGCCGGGCATCGTCAACTTCTGCACCCAGGATACCTATCTCGGTGAGGCCGCGGGCCTTCCGACCTACCAGAATTTTCTAATGGGAGCCATGTGCGATGGCGGCCCGGCCGGAAATGGTTACGCCTTTCAGCAGGGAGCCGGCGAGTTTAAGGCTAACCGCGATAGATTCCCCGCTTTGTATATCCAGGACAACTACCGCGTCACCGGACGCCTTACCTTGAATCTTGGCGTGCGCTATGAGCCAGCTCTGCCATGGAGTGATAACGGCGACCGCTGGGCGCAGGTAAATCTTACGGCCATGGCGGCCGATGTCACCTCCAAGGTTTATCCCAACGCGCCGCCGGGAATCTTTTTTTCACCCCAGAATGGCATCCGCGATCCTGGGATGCCGAAGAACGCCTTGAACTCCAGCTTGAATCATTTTGCTCCGCGCGTCGGCTTTGCCTATGATGTTTTCGGCGACGGCAAAACCAGTGTCCGCGGCGGAGCGGGAATTTTCTACGACACGCGCGCGGAAGGCATGTTGAGCAACCGTTTCGTGGATGAATGGCCGTTCAGCCCTCAGTTCATCCTTTCCACTGCGGGCAACAGCTCACCGACTCCTGGGTCGACGGCTGGTTCCTTCAGCGATCCGCTTTGCACCCTGCCTGCAACGCAGGCGGCTCTTAACTGCTCTGGCGCGCAAGCCACTTCGTATCCAAAGTTCCCGAGCCCGTTCCCGGCGCCCACGAACTTTGCCTACAATCCGCCGTTCAACGAGATTGCCGTGACGTATGATCCTAGCGGCGTTTACCACGTTCCGACGGTCTACGAATGGAACCTGACAGTCGAGCGTCAATTGCCGGCGGGTTTTCTGGTGCGCGCGGCGTACGTAGGTTCGCGCACTCTGCACATCCTCGAGACCCAGTATTACAACGCGGGCGTTCCGTGCACTGCCCCCACTTCCAACGTACCCTGCAACGGCAAGACCAACGTTGGCATGGCAAACTTGACGGTCTGCGAAGCTACCGGGGGCACGGTCGCTTCCTGCCAGGGCAACGCCAACCTCAGCGGCGCACTATTCAAGCCAAATACTTTCTCCACCACCGTTCAGGCCGATATCAACGACATCAATGCGAACTACAACGCGCTGCAAACCTCCGTCGAAAAACGCATGTCGCGTGGTCTTACCCTGTTGGCCAATTACACTTACTCGAAAAGTCTCGACGACCTTCCGTTTGGAGAAGGCGTCACCGGTTTCGATACCGGATACTCGACGCTCCCGCTGAACAATCCAGTCCGGCACCAGTTCGATTATGGGCCGTCGAGTTTCGACCATACTCATATCTTTACCGGTTCCTACGTTTGGCAGTCTCCAAGTCTCAGCGGTCATAGCTCCTGGATGCGTCACCTTCTCGGGGACTATCAGCTGGGCGGAATCGTATCGGCCTCCAGCGGCCGTCCAATCACCGTCCTCCAAGGCACGGAGCTTTCCGGCACGGGCATAGGCAACGATCGCGGGACGTTAATTGCGGGAGTGGACCCTTATAGCTCGACGACTTGTGGTACGACCGCTGGCTGCGTCAGTTGGCTCAATCCGGCTGCCTTTCAGCCCACCAAAGTTGGCGGAGTCAACAATGTCCTCATCTTTGGCACGTTTGGAGACATCGGCAAAAACGTTCTGCGCTTGCCAAACACCTTCAACTGGGATGTCAGTGTCGCCAAGAATATCTCGATCACGGAGCGCTTGAAGATTCAGCTCCGCGCCGAATACTTCAACATCTTTAACCACCCGAACTTTGCGCCCGAGAGCGTCAGCACGGGCACCGTGAACAGCACGGACAGCATCGCTTCCTTCGACAAACTCAGCAGCAACTCGTTCGGTACGTTCCGGGCAGGACAAGCGGCAGATCCGCGCGTTGCTCAAATGGCGCTCAAAGTCTTCTTCTAACCACACCCCAAAGAGGAAGAGTCGGAGCGCCTTTTCGCATAGGGCGCTCCGATTCTTGCTCGACAAGTATGAACCGAACTGATCATCTTGATAAGAGTCTTTGGGCGCGCTTGGAAAATTCCTTTCGCGAAGGGAAGCTTCACACGGTCACGCATCAATGCCAGGCCCGATTTCAACGACAAAATAAGTTGCCGGGGTCGTGCCGGTATTCTTGATTCCGTGCTCGTCGTTGGAACGCACAAATCCCACCGAGCCAGGCCCCAGCTGATAACTCTTCCCATTCACCGTTATTTCCACGGTTCCTTCGCGAATCATCCACATTTCGGAGTGCGCATGATGGTGCGGCGGATGCGGCGCTCCGCCGGGCGCTAGGGTTGTCTCATGCACTTCCAGAGACTCTCCCGTCGCAAGCTTGCCTTTTAGCGCTTCGCGATATTGCGCACTGTCCGCGGTGCGAACGTGAAGCTTCTCAAAGGGAAACATAGCAGACGGCATCGCTTTGTCTTCCTGGGCGGAAGTCTCCGAAGAAAGAATTGCGGGAATCAGCATCGCGGGAAGCATCGAGCACAATTCACGCCGCGAAACGGACATGATCTCTCCTCTGGCTGCATTCAAGATATCCTTCAAGGACTTCAAACAAATACAATCGAAGGGCTGCTTGAATCCGAGACAGAGCATGTTTAGCACGGCTCGAAATGTCAATGGGCGAGTCTGCGCCAAAAAAAGGCGAGACCGCTCTGATCCATGAGCGCATTTGTTCTACATCCTGACGCGCTCACAGACATAACCGAATTAATAATCGTAATCTCGTTCCCGCCGCCGCCCTGGCGCAACGCGCGCTCGTATCTCAACGCAATAACCGCATCCACCCGGCAAAACAACAGAGTCAAAATCGTCTCCTCGCGTTAAGGCTCTCCCGCCGGCCTTCCGCGAATGCTTGAAACTCAGTCTGCGAGAATTGTTGAGTAATTCCACTGCGGTTAAAATGTTGCTGCAACTCCCATTCTCAAAACCCGCCCATTTCCGTGCGTCATACGGGCATACGAAAACAATTGTTTTAGGCAAGCTACACGGACATCGACCGCGAGCAAATCAAACGACTTCCTATCAAGTTCGTAGTTCACATTCGGATTAGCGCCAGAATTGTGCGTCACGATCTCCGACCAGGCCGCGCGAGCATCGTTCGCGGCTTGTGCCCTATTTCGAAGAGAGAACTCGTTAAGGCACACGCCGAATTTCCACGCGTCCTTCTTACACCGTTCGAGTGTCGAATGTTGACTGCATCCGCGTTCGGATTCAGGGAAAGAAGAACATTTCTTTCCTGATCGTCGGTAAGCGGTGCCGCCCACCATAAATCTAGCATTGGCTACCTCGTTGCTCAGTACCAATTTACCTTCCTCTTCTTGGCTCCGCCCGTCTGTCACTAAGGGCACATAAGCTCCCCGAGAGTCTTCCGCCTCACCAGGGTATGCTTTAGGCCTTTTCGCCGTTGGATCCACCCTCGACTAGGGTGCTACGCAGAAAACTGGCAATGGACTCCGTCAGCTTTCGAGGACAATCGGTCTGCGCCGTCGCGAGGCCCAGACTCCTCGTCAAGCGATGCCCCGCAATGCGAAATTTCTGGAAGAAGTGCGAACGTCCCCTCAATGCGTGTTCAGGAAGTATCGAGTAGCCGAAACCCGATTCGACCAAGCGCTTAATCGCTTCCGTGTCATCTGCTTCCATCACCACACGTGGCGTCACGCCGATCTCGCTGAAAAACTTGTCTATCACCAGCCGCACGTTGCTTCGCTTGGGATAGAGCAAAAAAGGGAGGTCCGTCAGTTCCGCGGCCCGCATCGAACAGACATGTCCGCTGCCCACCTTGTTGGCAGAAGGGCGAATGATGAGCAGTTCTTCGTCAAAAAGAGGAATGAGACGAAGGTTGGCTTCGGAAACGGGGAGCGAGATGAGCGCCAAATCGAAGCGCCGATCGAGCAGGCCGGAAACCATCTCCTCCGTTACGCCAACGGTCACCCGAATTTCGGCGTTGGGATACCTCTTTCGAAGTTGCCGAAGCGGCCCTCCTAACTGATAGATTAAGGTCGTAACTCCAGTAGCGAAATGGAAAGGGCGCACATCTTTGGCGAGGTCGTTTTCAAACAACTGCTGGATGTGGCCCATCATCCTCACCACTTCCTTGGCGTGTTCCGCGAGGCGCAGCGCCGCCGGAGTGGGGATCAATTTCTTTCCGCGCCGTACGAAAAGATCGGTATGGAGTTCGTCGGCAAGGTTGTGAAGCTGCAGGCTGACGGCGCCGGGCGAAAGATGAATCTTTTCCGCCGCGCGGGTCATGCTGGGTGAGTTCATGACCGCTAGAAACAGTTCGAGTTGATGGACATCCATTTGCGTGCTCCGATTAACACCTCGACCGAACATTGCCGGGATCGCCGGTAAATCTGCCACCCGTGCTGGCTGCAGACCCGTGAGAGTGCAGTGCATTCTACACTGCGGCCCAGTGTTTGGGACAATATCGACTCTGGCAGGCTGCGGGCCGAGAAGGATCAAAGTTGCCTATCGAAGAAGTTCCTATCGTCGCGAACTGCCCCACTTGCCGGGAACGTCGCCACGTCCAGTCGATTGAATCACTCTGTTGGGCGGAGTGCGGAACACCAACTCCCGAAATCCTGGAAGGACGCGAACTCATGGTGACTGATCTGGAGCTACGACAATGAATCCAGAACCTCGGTTCGTCGAAGTCAGGAAAAATGTTCTCAAACAAAACGATGTCATTGAGCGTGGGCTGCGCGAGCGTTTCCGCGAAGCGGGTGTACTAGCGGTCAGGCTCGTATCGAGCCCAGGATCGGGCAAGACCGCTTTTCCCGAGAAAACGCTGACTCTTCTTCAACTCCGCTGCAGAGTCGCGGCGCTGGTGGTAGACCTCGCCACCGAAAATGATGTGGCCCGTCTCTCGCTCAGCCAGGCTCCCGTGGAGAGATCATTACCGGCACGGTTTGCCAGCTTGAAGCGGCCATGGTTCATGCTCTGGATGGCTGGGATCTTAACGATCTGGATCTCTTGTTTATTGAAAATGTAGGGAACCTCGTGTGCCCTTCATCTTATGATCTCGGGGAAGACTCGCGTTTCGTGTTGCTTTCCGTGGCAGAAGGGGAGGACAAGCCGCTCAAGTATCCGACAGTATTCAACAGCGCGGACGTTGCTATCATTACAAAATCCGATCTCGCCGTTGCTGTAGAATTCGACGAAGGTGCGGCGAGGCGAAAATATCCAAGCCGTCAGGCCAGGAATGGAAGTTTTCAGCCTGTCGGCCAAAACCGGAGAAGGAATGACTTAATATCTCGACTTTCTCGAAAGCCGGCGAATGCGTTCACGGGCCTCCCCTTCGGTCTGAAACTAAATGATCACTCTGCTTTCCATTATTGCTCTCGGCTTCTTTCTGGGCATGCGGCATGCGACCGATCCCGACCATGTCATCGCGGTAACGACGATTGTAAGTCGCCAGCGAAGCATTCGCCACGCGGCTTTGATTGGCGTTCTCTGGGGTCTGGGCCACACGATCACGATTCTCTTTGTGGGCTCGGCGATCATCCTCTTCGGCATTGTGATTCCGGCAAGAGTTGGACTCACCATGGAACTGTCGGTCGGGCTCATGCTGATTCTCTTGGGAATTCTGAATCTGTCTGGAATCCTGCGCTGGATCTCGGAAACCTGTATAGCATCGCAGATGGGACAGCACGCGCATCCGCACTTACACGGTGATTACGTACACAGCCATCCCCACGGCCACAGTCCTGAAATACATGCTGAGAATGCGACACCAGTGGGTTGGATGGACCGTATTGTTGGCAGGCTAGGTGTCTATCAGATCGTCCGCCCATTGGCGGTCGGCATCGTTCACGGTCTTGCGGGGTCGGCGGCCGTTGCCTTGTTGGTGCTCACAACCATCCATGTTCCGTCTTGGGCAGTTTTATATCTTCTCGTATTTGGGCTTGGCACCGTTGCCGGAATGATGCTAATCACCGCAGCCATTGCTGTCCCATTTACATATTCCGAAGCGCGCTTTGCTCGCCTCAATCGTGGACTGGCCCTGGTTTCTGGACTCGCAAGTCTTGCCTTCGGACTTTTCATTGTCTACCAAATGGGTTTCGTCAACGGGCTTTTCACGCACAATCCCACCTGGGTGCCTCGTTGATCGGTTTGCTGCCTCTCTGTAGCCGCTGAGGGAGATACGTCCGGCACGAGAGATTCATCCGAACCAGGCCGCGAAGGGAAAAGCGGCGCAGCGATGACCCGCCTCCTGGCCCATGGAACTGCACGAATGCAAGAGCTGTGATATACCTCTCACGAATCGATGTTACACGTTTGCGCAAAAAGGAGATTCTAAATGTCTTCAGGCCCCCCCTGGCGATTTTTGTGTTGCGCTTTACTCCTTGCGTCCTGCTCAATGGTCTCTCTCGCACAGAACACGGAGACCAAAGCTCCACCGGTGATCGATGTTCACGTCCACGCCATGGACGGAACCTTTCCCGGCGTCGCACCGATGTGCCCCAACACCTCGAAGTTCACTGCGTCTGATCCGAGAGACAAGGAAGCACCATTCGGTTGGGTGAAAGCGGAATGCACGCCAGCGCTTTATCCGTCCGCGCCGGGCGAGTACATGAAAGATGTTCTTGCCGAGATGGAGCGCCTCAACGTCACAGCGGTTGTCTTCGGCGACCCAAAGAGCGTGCAGAGATGGAAAGACGCCGCACCCGCCAGGATCATCCCCGGCACCTCCTTCAGTAACGGGACGGCACCCGGCCAGCGCGTGGCCCTCGAAGAGTTGCGTAAAGATTTCACCAACGGCGGCTTCAAGGTAATGGGTGAGATTGGCCTCCAATATGAGGGCATCTCACCCAGCGATACCTCTGTCGATGCCTACTTCGCGCTGGCCGAGGAACTGGATATTCCCGTGGCGGTGCATATGGGCACCGGCGGCTCAGGACGCGCAAACGTGATGATGCCAAAATTCCGTGGCTCCATGGGCAACCCGCTTCTGTTCGAGGAACTCCTGGCGCGCCATCCGAAACTGCGTCTTCAAGTGATGCACGCAGGCTACCCAATGATCGAAGAGATGCTCACGCTGCTGCAGGCGAATTCCCACGTTTACGTGGACGTTGCAGGACTGATCTGGAGCTATCCCATCAAGGAAGTTAATCGCTATATTGAGCGACTGGTAGATGCCGGATTCGAAGACCGCGTGATGTTCGGAACCGACCAGCTGCTCTGGCCCAAGCTGATGGCCTATTCGATCAGCATCATCCAGAACGCCGATTACCTCACTCCTCAACAGAAGCGCGACATTCTATACAACAACGCTGCGCGGTTTTTGAGAATGGATACTGCTCAGAGCAAATGAGCGGTTTCATGCGCTCAATGACGCCGGGATGAAAACATAAAACTTGCGAAAGCGCGTGGACTTGAACGTGGGATGTTTATTCAATTTGAGCTATGGCTCTCGAGTTGATCCATTGCGCTGGCAGCCGTCCTGTCAGGGGCAAGTTAACAGACGGCGCTGTGGTCGTGGATATCTGATCGAAAGCGCTACACATCAGGAAGGCTCTGCCCAAAGCACATCGAGTCGCCCCGGTATCCAACGCGCGGACGGCAAACCCATATTACGGGGGAAATCAGTCTCGCCGTAAGAATCGATGCGGATGGAAAGGTCAAGCACGTTGAAGCGACGACGAACAATCCAATCCTACGGGCGCATCCGTTGCTACAAGACTCTGCCGTTGAAAATATGCAGCATTGGACTCTTGCTAAACCGCCGTTCGCGCCCTATACACAGGCATTTGTCTTCGACTACGAATTTGATCCGACGCTTCCTCCGTCAGGAGGCCCGTCCTCGTTACCCTCGATCACCAAGGTGACGATCGATTTACCCGATCACGTGAAAATACTGATAAACGGCGAGATCATCGAGCCAAATAATTCGAGACCACATCACTGAATCGCACCTGCCTGGTAGCGTCCCGACGGCACACGTGGTCAGGCTACGTGGCGCCGATCATTACGTATATTTATCAAAGGAGGCCGGCGTGCTGCGCGAAATGAAATCATTCCTCAGCACCTTTCGGCTGTAGTGATTAACGCGCCGTAACCGGACAGCTGGATTTTGGACTATAGCGAGGGGATTGCTAGAAGGCTTTCTTGAGCAGAAAATAGCCATCACGGGCAAGCTCGGCCGCACAATGGCCATCGGAGGAGAATCGACCGGCCGGTCTATTCAGCTTGAGTCCGAAATTGCCATTGACGGTCGCCAGGTCAGTGCTATCGAAGTTGATTATCCCAAGACCGGAAAACTGGAAAAGCTGGACAGCAAGCGCGTCACGGTGATTGGTACCATCTCCCACCGGCAAGGCGTGGAGACGGGCGAGCGGCCTGTTCTTGTTGTTTCCTCAATAAAAGAAGCAAAGGTTACAAGCCAAGGTGTACCCGCGAACACAGTTCCCTTCAGCCTCGTGGGTAGCGAATGGGTACTGGAAGATCTAGGCGGCAGCGGGGCGATAGATCGTATTCAAGCAACGCTGACCAACAGAGCGGCGATGGCGAGCAAAAGAGAGAGAACTGCCACCAGCGTTGAATACGGAAAATAAAAATAGACACGCGCTTGGCACTTCGGGCAATACGTGCCGCCTCCTACCCTTCCAGGTTTCTGCAAGTCACCAGGTTAGACGCGTTCATCACAAAATGGACAAGTATATGTATTTCGAACTTGTCTGCGGTAACGCTGCCATCATAGCCGATTTATAATTCTCAACTGTCGCGGTAGGGACGACCATCGCTGATCGCCCCACGCACAGAACCGTACGAGCGGCTTTCCCGCATACGGCTCCCACCTTGGATGAGTGACGCGGAGGGGTGCCCGCAGTGTGCCGGGCGAGTGTGGAATGAAACGATGTTCTCCTTGGCCCGCACCCTTTTCTCCCCAGGCTCCGCCGAAGATCGCTCTTCTTCTGTTCGCCTGGTTCATCGATACTATCGCGCGGTCCGACTCCTCCAGAGCGTGCGTGTCTGCCTTGTGGCTTTGCAGCCTCTTACCAACGATGGCCCGTGGAACATGTTGTATCCCGTTGCTATTTTCCTGCCGCAGCGGCGGCGGACTGATCCAGAATCATTACCGCGCGACCCACTTCGGTCACTCCAAATATCACCAGCGGCGCATTCGTTTTGGAGTCGACACCACAATATGCGTAGTGAATGTTGATATTGGCGTCGCCGAGTTTGGAGGTAGCCCGAGCCAGTTCGCCCGGCCCGTGAGGAAGTTGGGCTTGAACAACTTCTCCTTCCGTGTAACTGATTCCCTCCCCATCCAGGACCGCCTTCGCAGCTCCGTGATTGTCGACGACGATACACACCAAGATCGTTTTCTCCGAGGGGATCGATTGAAAAGCCAAGATGTTTACGTTGCGGTCCGCGAGCGCCCGGCAGACGTTTCCAAGCGATCCAGGCCGATTGTCCATGCGAATGGTCAATTCCTTGGCGATAGGCATGTTGGAAACCTCCTACATCCCTGTCCAAATCGAATTGTCAAAGCTTCGGGGGATTGGCGCCGGAATCTTACGTCTACTCCTTGGTCGATACAAGAGTTTAATCTTTCGTTAATCTTTCGTTACTCTCTCGGCGCGAGCGCTCGCCAGATCCACGGACAGCGTGTACCTTCGCAGTCATGAATTCAGTGAACTGGTTCTCCGCCACTCGTCCTTTACTCCCAAAGTCCTCCCGAATTCGAGCTTCTCAGCGTAGCTTTGCTTGAGTTCTAGTTGGGGGAGAACATCCGGAAGAATTGGGTGTATACTCCGGCTACCCAAAAGAACGACCAATCCTTGGGATCAGGAGTCTCACAGCTAGGAAACCACATTTGAGCCTGGTCCGGGCGTTCGCTCCTCACCGCTCGACCGGCTCTCAGTCAGTGAGGGCGAGATGAAGCAGACCTTTGCTATCGGTATCGGAGGTGCAGCTGGACAAGGGGTCGCCACCCCCGGCGACATTTTCGCAAAGATCTTCAGCCGCCGAGGCCTCAACCTCAACGCCTACAACGCCTACCAATCCATCATTCGCGGCGGCCACACCTTTCTCACTATTCGAACCGGCCCGGAAAAGGTCACGAACATGGGCGACCGTATCGACCTACTCGTCCCGCTCAACCAGGACAGTATGGATCGCCATCTGCACCTCCTCACCGCAGGTTCTTCTTGTATCTACAATGCCGATACGATTAAGCCCGGCTCTGCCGCCGAGGGCGTGCAACTTTGCCCACTTCCGGTTTCCGAGTTGGCTGACATCACGCGCAATAAAGTTGCACAGAACACCCTCGCGATCGGCGCCGGTCTCCATATGATGGGTATCGGATTTCCTTCAGTAGAGGAAGTACTCAAAGAGCAGTTCAAGAAGAAAGGCGATGCCGTCATCGCCGAAAACGTCGGAGTGGCGCGTGCTGGCTACGACTACGCCGCCGCTCACTTCGCCGCCTTCCCGGTCCCGGTTCCCGAGACGGACAATCGCTACGCGATCCTCAGTGGCAATACCGCGATGGCCATGGGTGGCGCCGCAGCAGGCGTGAAGTTCTACTGCGCCTATCCCATGAGCCCCTCGACCGGCGTGCTGCACTGGATGGCAGCGCACGCCCGTAAAGCCGGCATCATGGTTCGCCAGGTAGAGGACGAAATCGGGGTGATCAACATGGCCATCGGCGCCGCTCACTCTGGCGTCCGCGCCATGTGCGCCACTTCTGGCGGCGGTTTTGCCCTGATGAGTGAGGGCCTCGGCATGTCCGCAATGATGGAAACCCCCGTCGTGGTCATCAACTGTCAGCGCGCAGGCCCGTCCACCGGTGTTCCCACGAAGACCGAACAGGGCGATCTCTGGCAGATGCTTGGCGCTGCCTTTGGCGATTATCCCCGGATCATCGCAGCTCCCTGGGATATTGGTGATTGCTTCAAGCTCATCCCCGAAATCTTCAACCTCGCGGACCGATTCCAATGCCCTGGGCTCGTGCTTTGCGATCTCCTCTTGTCAGAAGGCCGTCTCAGCGTCCATCCGGACGACCTGAATTTCGGCCCGCCCATCGATCGCGGCGAGCTCATCCTCTCCGCCAACGGAAATGGTGCTGCTTCGGCTTCCACGAATGGCGGCTACAAACGCTACAAAATCACGGACAGTGGCGTTTCACCTCGCGCTGTTCCCGGCGTGCCCGGCCACATTCACACCGCAGCCACCGACGAACACATGGAAGACGGCGTACTTATCAGCGATGAGTTCACCAATCCCATCAAGCGCCGCGCCATGATGGAAAAGCGCATGCGCAAGGTCGTCGGAATTGAGGCCTCCGTGCCACCGCCCACACTGTCAGGTCCGGCCGATGCCGATGTCACCCTGATTGGCTGGGGGTCAACCAAAGGAGTCATCGAGGAAGCTTGTGAACTTCTCAACGAAGAAGGAATCTCTGCCAATCAGCTCCAGATCCGCTGGCTAGTGCCTCTACATGGCGAAGCCGTTCTCGAAATCCTGAAAAACTCGCGCCACTCCATCATCGTCGAGAACAACTATAGCGGCCAATTCGCGCGTTACCTGCGCAGCGAAACCAGCATTGTGCCCGGCGGCCACATTCGCAAATACGACGGAGAACCGTTCATGCCTCACCACATTGTCGACGCTGTGAAAGACCAGCTCGCTGGCAAGACGAAACTCTCCGTTCCCATGCACGAGATTATGGTCTGAGGAGGAAACGCACATGGCGACCGGCGTACAACGTACCACTCAATTGACCATGGCCGATCTGAAAGGCAAAGTCGATCCCGACTGGTGTCCTGGGTGCGGCGATTTCGGCGTGCTCGCCGCTCTTCAAAAAGCCTTAGTTGAGCTGAAGATACCGACCCACCAGGTTGTAACCATCAGCGGCATCGGCTGCTCCTCCAACCTTCCTGGCTACATCAACACGTATGGCATGCACACGCTGCACGGCCGCGCCCTGGCTGTGGCCACCGGCCTCAAGCTCGCCAATCACGAGCTAACCGTGATTGTGACCGGCGGCGACGGTGACGGCTTCGGAATCGGCGGCAACCATTTCGTCCATTCCATGCGCCGCAACGTTGACCTGCTCTACATCGTCATGGACAACCAAATCTACGGTCTTACCACAGGCCAGACCTCACCCACCAGCCGCCTGGGCATGAAAACCAAAAGCATGCCTTTCGGCAATATCGAAGCTCCTGTTAATCCCATTTCGATTGCTCTCGCCGCAGGCGCCACTTTCATCGCCCGCGGCTTCAGTGGCGAGCAGAGGCATCTCACCGAACTGATCAAGCAAGGTATCGAGCACAAGGGCTTTTCGTTCCTCGATGTGTTCAGCCCGTGCGTGACCTACAATCACGACAATACCTACCAGTGGTTCCGTCCGCGCGTGAAGAAACTCGAGGACGACTCCACTTACGACCCAGCTGACTGGACCGCTGCGATGGAGAAGTCTCTGCTTTGGGGTGAGGAAATTCCCATCGGCAAATTCTTCGAGCGCACTGATGTCCCAACCCTTCACGGAGCCGAGCCGGTGCTGAACGAAGGTCCCTTAGTCCATCGCGATCCCAGGGTGCCTCCTGACGTGGCCCGCACGTTCATAGAAGAGCTGATGTAGCAACGCCCAGGTCTTGGATCGCCTTCCTACCTGTAAACTGAAGGGCAATCTCCGTGTCGTGCGAATCCGAATACTTCCGGACGGCTAGCTGGTCCCCGTGGGTGGCAACAGAAAACAAACCACCATCGAATTTGTTCTCTGAAAGGTACACAACCGTACGATCAGAGCTGAAGCACTAACAGGGCAAAGAAAAACACTTGTCAATCGAGCTTTAGGCGCGGAGGTTGACGCAACCGAAAAGCGTAAATGAGATGTTTATTTTGACTTTAGGTGCAGCCGCCGCTCTGCGACACTGCAGTAACTCGCCGCGAAGTCGCGCGGGTGGCTTGAATCAGTGACAGGTGCCGCTCCCCGAATCGCTGAAGCTCTTTCCTAGTTGCGGAATAAACTGCCAATCGTACCCGCTGATCTTCAGCGTGAGTTTCAAAACGCCAAATGCGGTCGTATCGCGAACCTCGCTGTTAGGCTTCGCCGGACCGAACGGACGGAGATTCTTGCCGCCTGTGCCAGCGACGAATTCCCGAATGCCACGCTTGGCGTCCGCCTTGCCATCCCGATCCTGGAGAGCGAATCGTTCGTAGTCGTGATCGTGACCGTTGACAACGACGTCGGCATTGCCTTCATAAAGAGCTTGCCAGAGAGGTCTGAGCTCGGGATCGTCCCCGTGCTTGCCGCCGGAACTAAAAAGGGGCTTATGGAAATAGGCAAGCGTGCATGCCGCGGGATGTGCGGTCAAGTCAGCGCGCAGCCATTTTTCTTCGCGCGAACCGGCGTTGCAACCTCCGACTTCAGCGCACTCGCTGTTCAACACAACAATGTGCCATGTACCCAGTTCGTAGCTGTAGAAACCGTCCCTATAGTTGCCTGCAACATCGCCGAAATAGCTGAAATAAAACGTAGCGTCGGTCGAATGGAACTCGTGGTTGCCCACGGCGGGGCGCGTTCGTGACTTTACGCGGCCCCAGGTCTGATCGTAGCAGTCGAAATTTGCCTTGGTACCGTCTGGGTAGGCCAGATCGCCGACCGCCATTACAGTCCCCGGGATTTGCTCAATGAGTCTCGCCGTAGCCTCGGCGCCGGAGAGGTCCGTACAGTCCGCGATATCGCCAGCGCCAACGAGGACGGCTGCCTGGTCCCTTGCTGGAACCGACGGTTTGGCTTGTGATCGGACTATCGCGGAGGTTGCAAGAACGACCGTTATAAACAAAAGACTTACACCAGCGAAATCAATCTTCATTCCCCGCCTTCCTTCATGTCATTCGCTCTTCGCTCAGACCCTGCCAAAGAGTTCGTAACCTTAAACTTAATCAGAAACAAGGACCGGAGCTCGAGAGCACTCAACCTCGAACTCCGGCCTTTGTTGGGGTGTTAAAATTTGACGCGCAGCATGAATTGCAGTTGCCGCGGCAAACCTGTGCCGGTGTTCGGCGATGCCACGTTGTCGTTGTTGTTGTTGAAATTCACGGTAGACGTGATGACTCCGAAATTGGGCCTGGGAGTTAAGAGACCGGTTCCTGAATCATAGTTAAGTGTCAATTGGTTTGGATCGCCAAGCTGAGTGTGATTGAAAATGTTGAACGCTTGCACACCAAACTCGACAGAAAAACGCTCGTTTATCTTTGTGTTTTTCATCAGCGCCAGATCCATTTGCCAAGTAGGCAAAGCGCGGATGATGCCGTTTCCCTCGTCCCCGTATCGGGTGAAGAAGCCCTCCGCGTTCGTTGGGGGAGCCTTAAAGGCCGCAGGGTTGATCAGGGGAACTCCATTGTGACCGCCGCCAGGCAGGGTTAGCGGCACACCCGGCACGATGTCGGGCCGTTGGGTCGTCTGGTCGTTGCCATCGGGGAGAAGATAGGTGTCGGCAAACGGGCCGTTAGGAAGGTTATAGAAAGGGTTGGCAGGATTGCTTATGGCCCCGCTCAAGTCCATGAAAACGGTTAGCGGATGGCCGGTATGCCAGATGCCGACGCTGCTGAGACTCCAGCCTCCGACGAGCTTGCCGACCACGCCGCTAGAATTGTTAAGGTAAGTCTTGCCTGGACCGAAGGGGAGCTCGTACACCGCGTTGGTCGTGAAGTTGTGGCGAATGTCGAAGATGCTTGGGCCTTTGTCGCAGGGCAGGCAGTTGACGTTCTCCGGTCCATTGGATTCGCCGCCTCCGACGGAACCATCATTTATCGAATGTGAATATGTGTAGCGAGACTGGAAAATGAGACCATTGCCGAAAGTTCGCTCAAGCGAAATTCCAAGAGCGTTATAGGTACTGGATCCGATGTCTCTCTT
>DATDHE010000170.1:0-4940 GCA_036521695.1 Candidatus Acidiferrum sp.
TCCGACAACGGATCTTCGACGTACTTCTGCAAGGCACGCCGCAGCGGACGCGCGCCGTAGCTGCGATCGCTGAGTGTCTGACTGAGGACCCACTTCTTGGCCTCGTCGGTTACGGTCACGGTGATTGATTTCTGCGCCAGATTCTGGTTCAGCTGGCTGACCATAAGCTCCAGGATCTGAATGAGGTCGTTCTCAGTCAGCGCGCTGAACAGGATGATTTCGTCCAACCGGTTCAGGAACTCGGGGTTGAAGGTGCGCTTGACCTCGTTCCTCACCAGATCCTCGACCTTGTCGGAGATCATGTCTTCCTTGGTTGACTGGAAGCCCAGGCCTTCGCGCTTCTGCAAGTGGCGCGCTCCAATGTTCGAAGTCATGATGATGATGGCGTTCTTGAAGTCCACCGTGTGGCCCAAACCGTCGGTGAGCTGGCCGTCTTCAAACACTTGCAACAGGATGTTGAAAACATCCGGGTGCGCCTTCTCGATTTCGTCAAGCAGAACCACCGAGTAGGGCGCGCGCTTCACGCGTTCTGTCAACTGGCCGCCGTCCTCGTAGCCCACATATCCCGGAGGCGAACCGATCAGCTTTGAGACCGAGTGCTTTTCCATGAACTCGGACATATCGAAGCGCACCAGCGACTTCTCGCTGCCGAACATGAACTGCGCCAGCGTGCGGACCACTTCCGTCTTGCCGACGCCCGTGGGACCGAGGAAGAGGAATGAACCGATGGGCCGGTTCGGGTTCTTCAGGCCGGCACGCGAGCGGCGGATGGCGCGGGCCAAGGCAGTGATCGCCTTGTCCTGCGAGATCACACGCTTGTGCAACTCTTCTTCGATGCGCAGCAACTTCTGCGATTCTTCTTCCTTGATCGAGGTGATGGGGACGCCAGTCCAGCGCGATACCACATCCTCGATGTCCTCCCGACCGACAACGCCGGTGGAGGATTCATCGAGGTGGTATTTTTCACGAAGGGCGCGCAGGTTCTCGCGCTCTTTGCGTTCCTCGTCCGAGTAGATGCGCGCCTTCTCGAACTCGTGGCTCGCGATGGCGTTTTCCATGCGGTGTACGATGAACTTGATCCGCTTCTGGACCTCCGTGATCTCCTCAGGCAATGAGGTCTGGCGCAGCTTCACGCGCGCTCCTGCCTCATCGATGAGATCGATTGCCTTATCGGGCAGGAAGCGGTCCGGAATATAGCGAGTGGAATGCGCTACAGCGAAGTTGAGGGCGTCGTCGGTGTAAGTGACCGCGTGGAACTTCTCGTAGCGGTCCCTAATGCCGAACAGAATCTTGGTGGCGTCGCCTTCATCCGGCGGCGGAACCTTGACGGCCTGGAAACGACGCGCGAGCGAACGGTCTTTGTCGATCGACTTGCGATACTCGCCCGGCGTAGTCGCGCCGATACACTGAATTTCACCGCGCGACAAAGCCGGTTTCAGGATGTTGGCCGCGTCTAACGAACCTTCGGCAGAACCCGCGCCTACCAGCGTGTGCAGCTCATCGATGAAGATGATGGCGTTCTGCGACTCCATCAGCTCCTTCATGATGGTCTTCAGGCGCTCTTCAAACTGGCCACGATATTTGGTGCCCGCCACGATTAATGACAGGTCAAGGGCCAGGATGCGCTTATCTGCCAGGAATGACGGAACTTCGCCATCGGCGATGCGCTGCGCCAGTCCTTCGACGATGGCAGTCTTACCTACGCCAGCCTCGCCGATCAGTACTGGGTTGTTCTTGGTGCGGCGACAGAGAATATGAATCACGCGCTCCAGTTCGCTTGCACGTCCCACCAGCGGATCAAGCTGGGTATCCATCGCGGCCTGGGTCAGGTCGCGGGAAAACTCACTCAGCAGGGAAGATTCGCGCTGACGCTGGGGCTGAGCTTTTTCCTGGCTGGTACGGGCCAGTTCCTCGCGGAGGGTCGAAAGGTGTAAGCCGCGTTCGTGCAGGATCTGGGCTGCGAAGCACTTCTCTTCACGCAGCAGTCCCAACAAAAGATGCTCGGTTCCAACGTGCTTGTGCGAAAGGCGCTCAGCCTCCTCGGCAGCGTAAGCCAGAACCCGCTTGCACTCGTTGCTCAACGGGAGATCGACCGAGGTCGAGAACTTCTCCCGGATAGTAATGCGTCCCTCGATGTGCTTGCGGATGGACTCGACCGAGGCATGAGAACGCAGGAACCGGAAGGTGAGAGCCTTGTCTTCGCGCAGAAGTCCCAAGAGCAGGTGCTCCGTCTCTATGTAAGGAGAACCGAACTGACTGGCCTCGTAGCGCGCAAAGAAGATGACGCGCCGTGCTATTTCCGTGTACCGTTCAAACATGAGCCCTCTCCCCGCCAAGTTCTCCGGTAAGCTGTCGCGTTAGTGACAAGCCCCATACCCTGGAGAACCCTTTAAGGCCCATTCATTATTATGCGATCAAGACACCAACGAACCCAAGTTCCTAAGGACTCCGGTTCATGATACTCCGTACCCGACTGCCGTTTCTCTGCAACATGGCTACAACAACTTGCAAGCCAGCTGCAGAACCTGTCCTTCCATTGGTCCGGACTGTGCCGGAAAATGTCCAAAGTCGTGACACCTTCTGTCTACACCAACTCTCACGTTAGAGCGATTCCGGGGCCACCTCTTCGACATGCCCACGATGCAGGAGTGTCACAAAATATCTCTTGATGGCCACGCATAATCTGGCTTTTGCCGCTGCTGTCATCGCGTGCTGCGGCTCCAGTCTCCTGAGTAAGGCTCGCTCTCCAACCCAAGAACCTGGGCGATCAGGGGCCGCTCCTCGACCAGAATAATGCCGACTTGAGCTTTTGGCGTCATCGGCTCTCCCGAGTGAACGTATCTTGCGACCAAAAAAGGGGTGGCACAGTTAGGCCACCCCGGGCGATTGACGAGGCACCGTCTCAGGCGGCCACGGCGGCGGGTTTGTGAATGGTCGAGCTAATCACATCCGAGACTTGCACCTTGGGATTGCCGTCTAATACTTTATCCAGGATCTTGAGCACGTCAGGGTAGCCTGCAGTGTTATAGGCTTCCGCGTAGTCCTTGGTATCCCAGAGACTGATTGCGACCACATCCAGCTCTCCCGGGACAGCAAATGTGATTTCATCCCGGAACCCACTCTGCTTCCGCAGCATGGGAATGACTTCGTTATCGAAAATCCGCGTGAACTCGCTCAGAGTGTTTGGTTTCAGGCGTAGAGAGACATTACGAACAAACATGATCAACCTCCATCGATTGGCTAGGTGATCTAAGAGGGAGAACTCCAGATGGGCTGACTTAGTTCAGGAGACCTGAAAGAGCGGGAAGACTACTCGCTCAATTACCACCGTAGCCTTGCTGCACTGCGATTGTCAACCGGCACTGGGACTCAAAAGCTAAGGACCTTCTCCGAGACTAGTCTGGAATATTTCGAACAAAGACCCCCACTGTAGCGTGACCGCAAACACTTCACGCCAAACCTTGCTAACAACGGATCATCAAGTGAGTGACTGCTCAAGCCGCGGTTGCCGCACCGGCCGCTGCCCCATTTGCTCCGTCATTTTCTTTTTCATTTCCCCGCAACGTAGGTTCAGCCTTGTGCGTGTCCGCCATCCACGCGTATCCCTCTGGGTCCACTACTGCTCCGCAACGAATCGCCCCAAAACATGTCCATTACCTGGCCTTGGGCTGTTGCTCCAAGACTCACAGCCTTGGCGACTATTTTGTCGACGTTTTCCCCGTAGAGAAACAGGCCCGCGTGAAGCGCCAACGGTCTTAGCGCTGCGCTTACCCAGCGCGGGGTTTTCCGGTCCCGGCATCAAAGTCGTGCCACGCAACGCCAGCTCCGCATGGATGGGCTTGCCATCGGGGCCGTTCATGATGCTGCGCTTGGAAAAGCCTAGGGTACCCGCAAGGGACCCCACGCCGACAGCGCCAATTTCGCCGCCAGCAGGCTGATCAAGAATCACTCCTCCAATCACGATGCGAGGTACAATGATTTTGCTGGGTTGAAACGGCAGCGGGCTCTGCAGGGATGCAACCGCGCCGAGGGATAGCTTGGTTGGGCTCATCGAGACGATTACTGCATCTGCGCGAATATCCTTCTCGCGCTCCTGCCAACCCGCATCGGATCGGTAGAGCCGCATGCCTTGAAAACCACCGCCCGAAGGACGGAATCTACACTACCGGAATCCTTCCCCAGTTCACGCTGAGGCGGCACATTTGCAGTTGGCGCGCAGACTCTTGTGCATAGCAGCGCTGGGCGCGAGGAATGTAAAGACTGCCTCATGGAAGAAGGTTCTAAAATTCGCAAGATCGCGTTTGTCGGCGACCACTTACCGCGCAAGTGCGGCATTGCGACGTTCACGTCTGACCTGCTCGCCGCCGTGGCAGCTGCGCATCCCCAAAGCCAATGTTTCTCAGTGTCGGTGAATGACATTCCAGGTGGCTACGAGTACCCGCAAGTAGTTCGCTTCGAGATTGAGGAGCAGGATTTATCGTCTTATCTACGTGCTGCGGACTTCCTCAACATCAGCGACGTGGACATCGTCTGCTTACAGCACGAATTCGGCATTTTCGGCGGGACGGCCGGCGGCCATATCCTGGCACTCCTGCGCGAATTGAGAATGCCCGTTGTCACTACGCTTCATACCATTTTGCGTGAGCCGAAAGCCGACCAACGGCGCGTAATCCACGAGTTAGTCGCGCTCTCGACCCGGCTCGTGGTCATGGCTGAGCGGGGGCGACAGATGTTGCAGGAGATTTACCAGGCACCGCAGGCCAAGATCGATCTCATCCCGCATGGCATTCCCGACGTAGGTTTTGTCGATCCGACCGATTTCAAGGACCAGTTCGGTGTGGAAGGCAAGGTGGTGCTGCTCACGTTCGGGCTGCTTTCGCCGAACAAGGGGATCGAATATGTGCTCAACGCCCTGCCGCACATTCTAGCGGAGTTTCCCG
>DATDHE010000171.1:0-17280 GCA_036521695.1 Candidatus Acidiferrum sp.
GATAATCTTTTTTTGTTTTTGTTGATTTTCCGGGCGTTTGCCGTAGATGAAAAGATCCAACATCGCATTCTGGAGTGGGGAATTCTCGGGGCGCTGGTGATGCGCGGCGTGATGATCGCGGCGGGAGCGGGGCTGATCGAGCGGTTCGGCTGGGTGCTGTATGTGTTCGGCGCGTTTCTGGTGTACGCGGGATTGCACATGCTCTTTGCGAAGAAAGCAGAGATGCATCCCGAGGAGAACCGGATTTCACGATTTGCAAAACGGTATCTGCGAGTCCGGAAGGAGTATGCGGGAAGCAAATTTTTTGTGCGGGATGGCGGAAAACTGTTCGCCACGCCATTGTTTGTCGTGCTCTTGATTGTGGAGATCACGGATATCACCATGGCGGTAGATTCGATTCCCGCTATCTTCGGAATTACGCGGGATCCGTTCATTGTGTATACGTCCAATGTGTTCGCGATTTTGGGTTTGCGGGCGATGTATTTTCTTTTGGCAGGCGTGCTGGGGCGGTTGCGGTATTTGACGGCGGGTCTTTCGTTTGTGCTGGCGTTTATTGGGGCGAAGATGATTGTTGAACCGTGGGTGCATATTTCGGTGGAGATCTCGCTTGCGGTTGTGGCGGGGTTTTTGCTGGTGGCGCTGGCGGCTTCTTTGTTGGCTAGTCCAAAACCAAGACAATAATGCGTGTGCTTCGCGAAAGCGAGCTTGCCGAGTTGGGACACAGCCTTTCCGGCCTCGGGGTGAATATGTTGCGGCCCTGCATTGGCAGCCGAGGTGCATGAGATAAGAGCGGGCAAGGCGTGCTGTGCCCCTAACGTGAGTCGTGTTGCAAACAGGAATGGCGTGTAATACAAAACATCTGTGGGTGGCGATTTGACTCGGATCGATGCGGCCGTCGAGATTCAGCGTAAGCGGCATCAGATCGCAACTGCTGTCAAACGTCTCTGCGCATTCGCGGAGTTGGTTTCATCCGCTTCGGACTGCCGAGGCATTGATTCTGATTGCCCTCCTGGAACCGCGGGACGGCAGAAATAGAGAAATTTCCAAAGCAGGTACAGCATGACGAACCGCGCGTCGGCGGTGGAATCCATTTCGCCAGCTCTTGCCAGGACAAAGCAGATGCTGTTCCATCCGTTCCGCTTCGGGTTGTGGGCGCGTCTGGCGGTGGTGGCTTTGATTACGGGAGAAGCCGGAGGAGGAGGCACTGGCGGAGGAAGCATCCCGAACTTCAACCCGAACCGGGGCCAAGGCGGTGACAATCACTGGGCTAGGGCTTCGCATCTTTTCCGTGTGCCGGGTTGGGAGCAAATCCAGCCTTATATCGGGTGGATTGTCGTTGGCGTCGTGTTGGCGCTGGCGGTGATGTTCTTGTGGATTTATAGCGACTGCGTTTACAGGTTTATTCTTCTGGATGCCGTGGTTAGCGATGAGTGCCGGTTGCGCCAAGGGTGGCGGCGGTGGAGAGCGGCGGGCCGGCGATACTTTTTGTGGGTCATCGCGTTTGGAATTGGGGCCTTCGCGGTGGTAGGGCTCGTGGCTGGAGTTCCGGTGCTGCTTGCGTATCGCGCAGGTTGGTTTGAGCATCCGGAGCAGAATCTCGGAGCGCTGATCGGTGGGGGAATTTTGCTGGCGTTGTTGGTGATTGCGCTAGTGGCCATGCTGGCGGTCATCGATATGCTGGGCCGGGATTTTCTGGTGCCGGTGATGGCGTTCGAGGAAGTGGGAGCTCTGGAAGGCTGGGAAAGGCTGCTGGCGATGATGGGCGCGGAAAAGTCGGCCTACGCAGTGTATGTGTTGATGAAGATCGTGCTGGCAATGGCAGCCGCGATTATCTTTGCGATCATCAATTTGATGGTTATTTTGGTTTTGCTGATTCCGCTTGGGCTGCTGTCCCTGGCCGGGTACCTCGTCGGGAGCGGCTTAGGGATGACGTGGGATATCTCGACGGAGCTACTGGTGGCTGCCGTCGGGATGCTGGCAATCGCAGCAATTCTTTACATTGTGGGATTTGTGTACGCGCCGGGGCTGGTGTTCCTTCAATCGTACACGGTGGAATTTTTCGCGCCGCGGTATGCGCCGCTGGGGAGCAAGATGTTTCCGCCTCGGGCGCCAGCCCCTCCCTAACGCCGCCTATACCACCAGCGGTTTCGGGAGACACATTTCCTGCGTAGCTGAGCAGCGTTGTCCGGCTGCGGGCTAGTCTTCTTCAAACATTAGCTCGTCGACGTAGCACCACATCCAGTTTTCTCCGCGTTCGAGCGAGCGGATGACGGGGTGTTTGGTGGCGTGAAAGTGCTTGGTGGCATGTTTATTTTTTGAGGAATCGCAACAGCCGACATGGCCGCACGTTAGGCAGAGCCGCAGGTGCACCCAGGTGTCGCCCATCTTGAGGCATTCTTCGCAGCCCTTGGATTTTGGCTTTGCGGGATGAATCTTGTCGATGTGGGTGCAAACCTCGGCCATGGACTCCTCCAGTAGTCTTTAGTGCGGCGGCTGAATCGGAATTCGAACTTGAAAGCGGGTGTCACCGGGGACGGAGGTGACACTGATGTGGCCACCGACGTTCTTAATGATGCGGCTAACAACATCAAGACCGAGGCCCGTGCCTTCGCCGACGCCTTTGGTGGTAAAGAAGGGATCGAAGATGCGCGAGAGTGCATCGGGCGGAATGCCAGAGCCGTTGTCGGCAATTTCTACGAGGGCGAAATCATTTTCGCGAGCGGTGCGGATGGTGAGTTTGCCGCTGTCCTTCATGGCGTCGGCTGCATTGTCGATGATATTGGTCCAGACCTGGTTTAATTCGCTGCCGCTGGCCATGACTTTGGGGAGGTTGGGGGCGTAGTCGCGAACGACGGTGATGCCGCGCTTGAGCTTGTGATTCATGATGGTGAGAGTGGTTTCGAGGCCGCGCTCGATATCGACTTCCTGCATGGGGCCTTGATCCATGTAGGAGTATTCCTTGATAGCTTTGATGAGATCGGAAATGCGGGCCGAGCTGTGCTCGAGCTCTTCGGCGATGCGTTCCATCTCAAGGAGCGTGGCGAAGCGGGTGAGCTCAGGGCCCACAGATGAGCCAGCGGCGGCGGCGAAGGATGCCAAATGAGCGTCGGTGAGGCCAGCGTCCGCGAGAGATGGCGAGAGCTTCCAGGCGTCCTCGACATTGTGCGCTTCGAGCCACGCTTGAATGGCCTCCTCGCGCTCGACCCGGGCAAATTCATCCTTAAACCGGGCGGGTATTAGCGTGGCGCGAATTTCTTCTTCGCGTTGAGCCAAGAGGCCACAGTCTTCGGGGCCGATGTCAGTGCTGCGGGCGGCTTCGCGCAGACGCACCAGACAATCACGCAGAGCAGCCGCGGAACGGCGAGCGGCAGCCGAGGGATTATTCAGTTCGTGAGCGAGGCCGGCGGAAAGTTTGCCGAGCGCCGCGAGTTTCTCGTGTTGCTGCTCGGTACGGGTGACGTTGCGAACGCGGTCCGTGAGCAAACCCACGAGGCGGCGGGTGAGTTCTGGGATTCTCCGGAAGAGTTCCGGGAATGCGCTGACGCGAAAGCCGAGGAAATGCGAGGGAACAACCGCGCGGCCAGTGACGGTGATCGTTTTGAGACGCGAGAACGGGAGCATGCCCGTGACATCGCCGGCGGCTATCGTAAAGATGGGGCCATCGGCATTCCCGTGCTCGGCCCTGGCCCGCATCTCTCCTTCCAACATAACCATCATGAAGTCTGGGTGATCGCCTTCGCGCATGATGATTTCGCCGGGGGCGGCGCGGCGTTCCTCGGATTGAGAAATAAACCAGAGCAGATCTTCTTGCGGCAGGTCCGCGAAGACAGGTATGTTCCGCAGCTTGGCGACGAGTTCTTCGGCGGACAATGGCGCGAGGTTATCGGTCATGCGCGTCCTGCTCTCCTGATATGCAGGCTCATTGCACCTTGGCCAGATATTGATGCATGAATTGGACGACGACAGCGCCTTCGCCGACGCCTGAAGCGACGCGTTTTACGGAACCGTGGCGCACATCGCCGACCACAAAGATGCCTGGGACATTGGTTTCGAGCAACCCGGGATCGCGGTCAAGGGTCCAGGAAGCGGGGCGCTTGCCATCGCGGAGAAGGTCCGGGCCGGAAAGAATAAAGCCGCGCTCATCGCGCTCGATGAGATCGCCGAGCCATTGCGTGCGCGGCTGCGCGCCAATGAAAATGAAGAGGCTTGAGGCGGGAAGCTGATCGCGTTTTCCGGTGGGCTCACACTGTACGGTGATGCCGGTCAGGCGCGTTTCGCCATAGACTTCGACGACGGTCGTCTGGGGCCAAACTTCGATGCTGGGCATTTTTTCGATTTGCTGGATGAGGTAGTGAGACATGGTGCTGGCAAGCGACATGCCGCGCACGAGCATGACGACTTTTTCCGCATATTTGGAAAAGTGCATGGCGGCTTGGCCGGCGGAATTCGCGCCGCCGATGATGTAAACGGTTTCGCCGCGACACGAGATGGCTTCCGAGGTGCCGCCGCCGTAATAGACGCCGGCGCCCTGAAGGCGTTCGATGCCGGGGACGTCTAGCGAGCGCCATTGAACGCCCATCGCCAGGAGGAGAGCGTTGCAGGAGATTTCGGCGCCATCGGCTAGTTTGATGAAGCGATAGGGGCCGTCGATGCGCAGGCCAACGACATCCTGGGGGGAGAGAATTTCGACCCCAAAACGGCGGGCTTGGGCCACGGCGCGGAAGGCCAAGTCGGCGCCGGACAGTCCAGCGGGAAAGCCGAGATAGTTTTCGATACGAGAGCTGAGTCCAGCTTGGCCGCCGGGGGCTTCGCGCTCGATCATAACCGTGCGCAGGCCCTCGGATGCGCCATAAACCGCAGCCGCAAGGCCCGCGGGGCCGCCACCGACGATGGCAAGATCGTAGAAATTCGTCAGAGCATGTGTGCGAAGACCGACTTTGTCAGCAACCGTTGGAAGTGGCGGCTCGGCCAGCCGGGTGCCGTCGGGGAACAGGACGAGTGGGAGCGATTCGGCTTCCGGGCCGAGGGAGGCGATTAGGGTGCGAACTTCGTGATCGGTTTGGGCGAGCTCAACATCGATCCATTGGTACGGAACCTGGTTGCGAGCCAGAAAATCGCGCAGCTCGTAAGAACGGTTGGACCATCTGGTCCCGAGAACGCGGATGCCTTCGTAGAGCGGACGGAAGGTGGAGTTCCAGTCGGTGAGCAGGTCATCGATCGCGGGATAGAGTTTTTCTTCTGGGGGATCCCAGGGTTTCATCAGGTAATAGTGGATTCGTGCTTCGTTGATGGCCTCGATGGCAGCAGTGGTGTCGGCGTAGGCGGTGAGGAGAGCACGCTTGGCTTGTGGATGGATCTCCATGGCTTCGGAGAGAAAGCCAACGCCGTTCATTTGGGGCATGCGCTGGTCGGCGAGGAGCAAAGCGACGGGGTTATTGCGAGTTTTTAGCTCGCGAAGAGTCGAGAGGGCAGCGCTGCCGGAGCTGGCGCGCATAACGCGATAACGATCGGAATAGTGGCTACGGAGGTCTCGCTCGATGGCTCGCAGAACCTCCGGGTCGTCATCGACCGTGAATAGAACTGGTTTCGGCATATCCCTCAGATGATTTGAAAGCGGGAATCGTTGCAACTTTCGCGCCAGGCTCCGAGCGGCAGCTAAATCCGGCTGCCTATTCACGCTACAATCTTTGAGGCGACTATGTCCAGCCCACTCGATACAGCAATTGCAGGGCTCTCCTCTGGAGAGATCTCCGTGTGCGAGTCTGCGGCTGCGGAGATCTTTGCAGCAGGTCGGGCGTCTGCCGAACACTCGGCAAAGTCCTGGTTGGGTGACGCGGAATTATCGGCCTTGCTGCTGGGACCAAAGCCTGAAGCGACCGTCGGGCTGGCGGTTCAGCGGGAGACCTTTTCGCAGATTCGCGCGGCTCGTAGCGTTTCGCGCTTGGCGGAGGTGCCATCGGACCAAGATGCAGAGGAGTTTGAGTTGCGTTTTTCGAATGGGGTTTCTCTAGACATTTTGACCTCTCGTGCGCCCGGCGGTGAAGGGGTTATTGCGCGGTATTTGGGGAAATTTGGAGAAGGTGTGCAGCAGGTGGAGTTTCGATGCTCCAATGTGGACCGCGCGACGGAGATTCTGAAGGAGAAATTTGGAGTCGCGGCGGTTTATCCAGAGACGAGACCAGGAGCGGATGGAACGCGCGTAAATTTTTTCCTTATGCCTGTTCCGGCCGGCGGCAAGGTTCTGATCGAGTTGTACGAATCCGCAGCAAAACCTCACCAGAAATAACTCACGTGGCTTTGACGATTTCGTTCCAGGCGCGGAGGATTTCGCCGACCGTCCAGGCTTGGGCGATGCAGCCGCGCGGAGCGTGCGGCGGGTCGCCATCAAAGATTTCCGGAAGGGTGCCTAGGCCATACGCGTGGATGTTGCTTCCAAGGGGCTCAAGATAGCTCAGCGCTGCTGGACGATCGCCGTAAACGTGAAGATGGGCCACCGCGAATGGCCCGAGCAGCCAGCCCCAGACAGTTCCTTGATGGTAGGCGGCGTCGCGGGCGCGTTGATCGCCCCCATAATGGCCTTGATAATCTGGCTCGCCAACTGCGAGGCTGCGAAGTCCATAGCGGGTGAGCAGGCGTTGCGCGCAGATGTCGACGACGGATTTTTGTTGATCCTTAGATAGCGGACTAACGGGCAGCGACACAGCGAGAATTTGATTCGGGCGCAACGCGGCATCCTTGCCAGGCCTCTTCGGGGCCCCTGGAACATCAATGACATCGAAACAGCAGTTTCGCTCCGCGTTCCAAAATCTCTGGAAACTGTTTTTGGCCTGCGCGGAGAGGCGCTCGTAGCCGTCTGGCGATTTGTTCAGATGACGCGCGAACTGCGCCATAGTTTCGAGCGCGTTGATCCAAAGTGCGTTAATCTCGACCGGCTTCCCGGTGCGCGGCGTGACGACCCAATCGCCAATTTTGGCGTCCATCCAGGTGAGTTGAATGCCCGGGCCTCCGGCGTAGAGAAGTCCGTCGACGGAATCGACGTGAATGTTGTAGCGTGTGCCGGCGACGTGGGCATCAATCATGCCTGCGAGAACGGTGTACAACTTCTGTAGCGTCGCGGTGTCTTGCGTCGCGACAAAATATTGGCGCACCGCTTCGAAATACCAGAGCGCGGCGTCGACGGTGTTGTATTCCGGCTTGCCGCCTGCGTCGGGGAAATTGTTGGGGAGCATCCCACCGTCAACATAGCGCGCGAAGGCCAGGAGGATTTGCTTCGCGACATCGGAGCGGCTAGTGACGAGCGCAAGGCCCGGCAGGGCGATCATGGTGTCGCGTCCCCAATCGCCGAACCAGTGGTAGCCGGCGATTATACTGCGGCCGTCTGGCTCCTCAGGAAGCGCGCGCTTGACGATGAACTGATCTGCGGCGAGGAGGAGTTGGCGGAGCCATCCGGTGGCGTTGGCTGCGGATTTTTGGTTTTGCGATTGCCAAGCATTGAAAAAAGTGAATTCGTGGACGGCGCGTTGCGCGCGCGAGGCTTCGCCATCGAGCGAAGTGGTAGCTTCGGTGGTCGCAGCAATGGTGAGAGTTTCGCTGGGGTTCAGCGTGACGTGAAAGAGCGCCGCAAAGAGATGCTCTTCGCGATCGTCTAGGCCGCGCTCTGTTTCCATGGGCAGGTAATAATCGCGATACCACTCGTGTTGTGGTTCGCAGGAGGCTTGTGCGCTTTTTAGATAGAAGGGCGTGGCGCCTTCGAATGGCAGAATCATAACGCCGCATTCGACAGGGGCGATTTTCATGTGCCAGTCCCCGGCATGGGTCAGTGAATGAAAATCGCGATAGTTGACGAAGGCTTTCAGGTCGATTTCGATAGGACCACTGGCGCGCGAAAGAGTGTAGTGAATGAACGTGGTGTTTTCGCCGCGAACCATCCAAACCCGCTTTTCGAGCAAGGCATCTGCCAAGGCGTAGGTCCAAACGGGAGTGGAGCCTTCGAGACGGAAACTTTCGAGGTAAACAAAGCCCTGGGGATCGACGGCACCGCTGGCCCAGCGATGGGTTGCCAGCGCATACGTGGAACCACCATAGCGAACGGTTTCATCGAGCACCGCGACGAGTTGAGTGCGGCCGAGCGGCCGCTGAAGGGCAGCGATAAGTAGGCCGTGGTAGCGGCGCGTCATGCTTGTGGCGATAGTTCCAGAAGCAAAGCCGCCGATGCCGTTGGTGACGAGCCACTCGCGCGATTCGGCGGCTGGGAGATTGCCGCAGATTTCACGCCCAAATTGAACTTGTGACTGTACTTCGATCGGAAACGAAAGTTGTTGCGGCGCCACGGCTTTCCTTTTCTTCGGAGTTGCCAATGCCACGAATTGTCGCTCAGTGTTTACCGGGCTTGAGCCACTTTGTCATCAGGAAACGAGAGTGATCGTCGTAGCCTGCGCGTCGGTAAAGCTCCGCAGCCGGGTCGTTGCCTTGATCGATTTCGAGATGGATGGCGTTCACTCCCAGTTGGCTAGCGCTTTCTTCGACAAATTGCATGGCGCGCCGGCCGATTCCCTGCCGCCGATATTGTGGCTCGATGTACAGCTCATCGATGAAGGAATCGCGCCCGTGATATTCGAAGCTATAGCCGAACGTCAGAAGAATGTAGCCGACAGGAGTTTCTCCATCCAAGAAAACCCAGGCACGGCCAAGGTCTGGACTCGCTAGAAACTTGCGCAGAACGTCGCGGACGGCCGATTCATCGAAAAAATAGGCGCCCGGTTCCTGTTCGGCCAGATTGCGCATCATGCAGAGCAACGCCTGCTCGTCTTCCAGGACGGCGGGACGAAAAATAACGCCACGCAGTTTACTCTCCACTTTGTTCGATCAACTTGGCGACCAGTGCGGTCCAGCCGGTCTGGTGACTTGCGCCGATGCCCGCGCCATTGTCCCCGTGGAAATATTCGTAGAAGAGGAGCAAATCCTTCCAGTGAGGATCGCTCTGGAAAACCTCGGTACCGCCGGCGACCGGCCGCCGGCCGTCCTTGCCCCGAACGAAAATATGGACGAGGCGGCGTGAGACTTCGGCAGCCACTTCCCAGAGATCCGTTTCACTCCCCGAGCGAGACGGAAACTCGACTTTGAAGTCCTCGCCGTAATAGTGGTGAAACTTCTGCAAGGATTCGACGAGGAGATAATTCAGTGGGAACCAGATGGGACCGCGCCAATTGGAATTGCCGCCAAAGAGGCCGCTGGTGGATTCGGCGGGTTCGTAGTCGACGCTGCTGACGTGACCATTGACCTGCACTTCATAGGGATGATCGAGGTGATAGCGGGAGAGAGAGCGCACACCATAGGGAGAGAGAAATTCGGTTTCATCGAGCATGCGGCTGAGAATACGCTTCAATTGCTTGCGGTTGGCGAGCGAAAGCAGGCGGCGAACGCCGCGCGCGGAGCGCTGCGTCATTTCGATGTGTTCCGGCACGTCCGCGTGATTGTCCACGAACCATTGCATGCGGCGCTTGAATCCGGGCAGGCGGTCGACGATCTCTGGCTCGAGAGTCTCCACCGCGAAGAGAGGAATAAGACCGACCATGGAGCGAATCTTCAGGAAATGGTCATCACCGTTAGGCAAGTGAAGCACGTCGTAATAAAAGCCATCTTCGTCGTTCCAGAGAGCTATGCCTTCCGTGCCCATGTCGTTCATGGCGTGAGCAATGTTGACGAAATGTTCGAAGAATTTACTGGCAACGTCTTCATAAGCGGGATCTTCCTTGGCCAGTTCGAGGGCGATGGCCAGCATGTTGAGGCAATACATCCCCATCCAACTGGTGCCGTCGGATTGCTCGAGGTGGCCGCCGGTCGGGAGAGGCGCTGAACGGTCGAATACTCCAATATTGTCGAGACCGAGAAATCCACCCTCGAAGATGTTCATGCCGTCGGGATCTTTGCGATTGACCCACCAGGTGAAGTTGAGCAAAAGCTTGTGGAAAACTTTTTCGAGGAAGCCGCGGTCAGCAACGCCGCGCACGCGCCGTTCGATTTTGTAGACGCGCCAGGCGGCCCATGCGTGGACAGGTGGATTCACATCCCTGAAAGCCCACTCGTAGGCGGGCAGTTGCCCGTTGGGGTGCATGTACCATTCGCGAAGAAGAAGGACGAGCTGCTCTTTCGCATAATCCGGATCCACGATCGCAAGGGCAATGCAGTGAAATCCCAAGTCCCAAGCAGCGTACCAGGGATATTCCCATTTGTCCGGCATGGATATGACATCGTCGTTGTAGAGGTTCTTCCAATCTTTGTTACGGCCTTTCAAACGCTCGCGAGGCGGCGGAGGTCCCGCGGGGTCGCCTTCAAGCCAGTTGCGAACATCGTAGTGGTAGAACTGTTTGGACCACAACAGGCCGCCCAAAGCCTGGCGCATCACGTTTTTTGCATCATCGGATAGTTCCGAGGTGACGCGCGAAGCGTAGAACTCGTCGGCGTCCTTCTGACGAAGAGAAAACACGTTATCGAAGCCTGCGCCAAAGTCATCCGCGGGCGGCACGCCTTCGGGGCGATCGTCGTGCCCCGGCGACGTGATAGTGCCGACGACGCCAAAACCTCGTTCCATCGTTGCAAGCGGTTCCATGTCGGTAAGTCGCAGTTTGATTGTTTCACTTTGGCCAGGGCCGAGCTGCAGCGGATAATACGCGGCCATTTTTGTCCCTGTCTGCTGAGGGTTGACGCTGGATTTATTTCCAAGAATCAAGTACTCGTGAAAAGCGTCCTTTACATAGGGCGAGCGGTTCTTGGCGTTGAAAAGCTTGGCAGAGTTAGTCTCGTTTTCGGTAAAGAGCAGCTCTGGTTGGCCGGGGCACAGAAGCCAGCGTTTGCCGTACTTCCAGTGTTCAACCTCGGCGCACAAACTCCCGGGAATGCTGGTGGCTTTTTGCGCGCGGGGTCTGCGCAAATCCCGGCCCCAGGACCACGTGTTGCGAAACCACAAGGAAGGAAGAAGGTGCAGCAAGGCCACTTCGGGCCCGCGATTTACAGCGGTAATCTTGATGAGGATGTCTTCCACGTCGGCTTTGGCGTATTCGATGAAGACGTCGAAATAACGGTCCTCGGCAAAAACACCGGTATCGAGAAGCTCGAACTCGGGTTGTTCGCGGTTGCGTCTGCCATTTTCCTCGACGAGGCGGGTGTAGGGAAATTCCGCCTGCGGATATTTGTAGAGCATGCGCATGTAGCTGTGCGTAGGTGTCGAGTCCTGGTAAAAGTAATACTCCTTCACGTCCTCGGCGTGATTGCCTTGGTTCCCCGTGAGGCCAAAAAGTCTTTCCTTAAGGATAGGGTCGCGGCCGTTCCACAGCGCGAGTCCAAAGCAGATCATCTGGTGGCGGTCGGAGATGCCGCCGATGCCGTCTTCGCCCCAGCGGTAGGCGCGCGATCGCGCATGATCGTGCGGGAAATGTTCCCAAGCGGTGCCCCCAGGGCTGTAGTCTTCGCGCACGGTGCCCCACTGGCGCTCGGAGAGATACGGTCCCCAGCGCTTCCAGTATTTTTTGCGAGTGCGGTCTTCCTCGAGCCGCTGGTCTTCCTTGGATTGGAGTCTGGCCATGGTTTGGAGTCCCTCAGTTGGCGCGCTCAAATTATGGTTTATGGTCGCATCTTTTGGGAATCACAAAGGCGACGGGTGTGGCACGAAGGGGCCACCCCCGAACATAGGATGCTTCAGCTAAATGCAAGGTCACGGAGAATTTGCAAGAATATTGCGGCACGCTGCCGGATCGGAGAATATTTTTGCGCAAAGAATTTCTCTCAGCCCCTGAAAGCGCAGATAGGTTAATCCGATGTACCCTAAAACCATGCGAGAGCGTCCGTTTATTAGGAGAATATTCGAAGAGATGGAGCACATGTTTGAGCCCCAAGCGCGAGTTTGGAGAGCGATACATCGGCGGTTACCTGAAATACTATTCGCGATCGCCACATCGCTCACGGTTTCCCTCTCGTCGGGCCGCGTCCGGGCGCAAGGGCGTTCCACCAATGAATTGCGCAAAACCGATCAATCCGTGGGCGCCCTGATCCGCAAAGTGTCTCCGAGTGTGGTGCAGATTCTAGTGTCAGGGTATGGTCAGGTCGAAGAAAGCGAGCACGGGAACACCGGCGTGATAATTGGGCGGCAGAGGGCGATCGGTTCGGGATTCATTATCGATCCGAGCGGATACATTATTACGAACGCGCACGTGGTGAAGGGAGCGCAGCGCGTGCAGGTGGTACTTTCGAGCGCGAATTCCGACGATTCCGGTGACACGGCGCTTTCTTCAAAAACAAGTCTCGTTCCGGCGAGGATCATCGGCGTCACCAGCGAAATCGATCTCGCTTTGCTCAAGGTAGATGTCGCAGATCTTCCCGCACTGAAACTTGCAAGCTACAGGAACCTCCAGCAAGGCGAATCAGTGTTTGCGTTCGGAAGCCCAGAAGGGCTGCGCAATACGGTGACTCGCGGAATCATTTCAGCCGTCGCGCGGCAGACCGATCCCGACGCGACGATGGTTTATATCCAGACGGATGCGGCTATCAATCCAGGCAACTCGGGCGGCCCGCTGGTTAATGTAGACGGCGAAGTCATCGGCATGGACACCTTCATACTGTCGCAATCTGGCGGAAACGAAGGGCTAGGATTTGCAATTCCGTGCAGTGTTGTAAACATCGCTTACCAGCAGTTGCGCAAATTCGGCCATCTGCACCGCCCGGAAATCGGGATCGTCGTTCAGACGATAACGCCAACGCTGGCGGAGGGTTTGAAGCTTCCGCGCAACTTCGGAGTTGTGATCTCGGACGTTTTGCCAGGCGGGCCTGCCGAAGCCGCGGGGGTGCGTATTGGGGATGTCCTGCTGGCTATCGACCGTAAAGCGGCGAGCAGCGTGCCTTACGTGTCCTTTCATCTGATGTCGCGCGAGAGCGGAGACAAAGTGCATCTGGACATTCTGCGTGGGACTCTGCGGCTGGGTTTCGACGTGGCGCTGATGGACCCGCCTAAGGACATGGATCAGATCACCGCGCTGGCCGACCCGGAAAAAAACCTGGTTCCCGCGCTCGGCATTCTTGCCATAGAAATCGACGAAAGAATTGCGGCAATGGTTCCGGAGCTCCGCGACCCTTTTGGAATCATTGTCGCCGCGCGAGCCGCAGGAGCCACTGCGGAAGTACCGCTGACCGCAGGCGACGTAATCCGTACGCTCAATGGCGAGCCGATGACCACGCTCGACCGTCTGCGGAGAGCATTGAAAGCCTTGCCGCCGGACGCCGCAATCGTGCTGCAAATTCAGCGCGATCAGAAGCTGATGTATGTGGCGTTTACGCTGGATTAAGCGTGGCGTCCCAGCCCGACAGTTCCAAGGACTAGGCCAAGCCTAGCTGCCTGCGTACTTCGGCGACGATCTTTTCCGGAGGCGGCGCGGCATCGACGGTGATCGCGTCCGTCGGTTCTTCGAGAGTGGCAAACTGGCTGGCGAGCAGATCTTGCTTGGCAAAATGCCCTTTTCGCGCCAGCACCCTTTGGGAGAACAGTTCACAGCTTCCCTGCAAATAAACGAACTTTACGTCGGGACCGATGCGCAGTTCATCGCGATAGCTCTGTTTAAGCGCCGAGCAGGCCAGCACGACATTGCGGGCTTTCCCAATCCACTCTACGATTTTGTCATGCAGCGCTTTCAGCCACGGCTCGCGGTCCCAATCGGTCAGCGGAATGCCGTGCTCCATTTTTTCGACGTTTGCGGCCGGATGAAAATCATCGGCGTCCACAAACTCCCATCCCAATCGCTTCGCGAGCAAGGTGCCGATGGTGGTCTTACCGGAGCCGGTCGTGCCCATGATGATCACGATCATGGCCGCCTCAGACAGGGAAACATGGTGTCATTGGAGAAAAAAGGTTTGGCTGGGAGACCTGGACTCGAACCAGGATAGCCAGATTCAGAGTCTGACTAGAATTTAGCATAGTGTTGATTCTTTTAGCCTTTTCTCGTGTCGTAGTATACGGTTTTGGCTGTTGTTTGGCGGGTTCTGTTCCCTAGATGTTCCCAACTTTTTTGGACGAGTTTGGGCTCGGGAGGACCGTCCCAGCGCTCACACTTCGTTCTCGCCTGCCGACCTCTTTCCAGGCTCAGGATGCTTGTGCGCGATGTGCTCTTTATTGTAAGTACCGTTTGGTCGGTTCAGCCTAGCTTTTCTGCACCGCCTTCTCAGCTCTCCGCTACTCTGTTTCTAGACACTTTTTGCGGCCCCTGCTTTCTTGAGTCCTCTTGGGAGGCGGCATTCGCCATGCGAAAAGCCCTCATCTTTTTCACCATCGCAGCCCTTTGCGCGGTTGTTGCATTTCATTACCTCCCCCCAGATTTCTTCTCCATCGCCGACGCTTCGAGCGAGGAAAACGGCCGCATTGCCGATAGGGACCAGCGGCTCCCTCACGTCGTCTTGCCCTCAATCGGCGATGGTTGGGTGGATTTATCCAATTACAAGGGTCAGGTCGTTCTAATCGTTTTCTGGACCACATGGTGCTCGGGCTGCGTCGACGAAGTCCCCAGCCTGATTCGTCTCCAGCAGGAATTTAGCGCCAAAGGCTTTACCGTGCTCGCCATCGCTGTAGACGATGAGGGTGAGGAATCTGTCGATTCTTTCGTAAGGAACAAACAGTTCTCTGTGAACGGCGCTTCTGCTTCCATAAATTGCCCTGTCGCCCAGGCGAGCGATGAAACCGCGCGCAAATTCAGCGGCTTCGTTTCCTCCACCACTGCTTCGATTGCTACCGGGTGGAGCGAACCAGTTCCCGGGCGGGACTTGCACCCACTGAAGACCACCACCTTTCCACAGCGCACGCGAATCGTCGGCAACCTTTCCCTTACCGGGTTACGGAAGGGTTGCTCGTGACTCAGGAGCAATGCCGATAGGCCCGGTCTGTTTTCTAAGCGCACTGTCAGTTTTGCCAGTTACCTGGTCAGCTCTGTGTTCATAGACTCTCACGATTGTCATCAAGGTGTCTGGCCGGAGAATATTGTCCGTGGATCTCACATGACAACACCACGATTGGACGCAATGAGCACAATAGTGCGATTCCGAATCAAGCCTGGAACGGCTTTCCTTGCTTGCATGTTTTTGGTAGGCGCCTCAACCGCGTTCGCTCAACAGAAGGGGCAATGGGTGCCTGGGCAGTTTGGTCTCAACGCCGGGGTGATTCCTGATCCCGGTTTCACCTACGCCAACCTGGCGCTCAATTACTCCGCCAGCCAATTGAATGGCCCCAACGGCAACCGCATTTCAGCAATCAGTGGGACCTATTCGTTCTGGGCGGATGAAAATGTTCTCTACTACGTCCCGAAGCACAAGTTCCTGGGTGGATATTTCATGCCCTATGTTTCACTAAACTACGCTAACGGCGAGCTAGTAGCTAACATAACAGGAACGAATCTCAGCACCGGAGGAGGAGGATCCGGTTTCGCCGATACGTACGTCCAGCCGATTATCTTGGGTTGGCACGTTGGGAAGCGAGTGGACTTCAACGCCGGATACGCTTTCGTGGCTCCCACGGGCCGATTCACTCAGGGAGCCAGCAACAACGTGGGTTCCGGGTATTGGGGAAACGATATAACGAGTGGCACCACGCTTTACGTCACCAAAAATCACGGAACCACCGCAAACCTCGCCACCGCCTGGGAAATCCACGGCCAAAAGAGCGGCACCAACGTAACGCCGGGACAGACCTTCACCGAGGAGTGGGGAATTGGTCAGGTTCTTCCGCTGAAGAAAGACATGAGCATGCTAGCCCAACTCGGTTTGGTTGGATATGACCAATGGCAGGTTTCGCATAGCAGCGGAACGTTGACCATCGCTGGTATGCCTATACCTGAGAGCGCGATTCCGTTCTACTCAGTGCATGCGATTGGAGTGCAGGCCAATTTCATTCTCCCAACAAAACACCTGGTAGGCTTCTTCAAATACTATGATGAGTACCATGCCCTGGCTCGTCCGCAAGGCCGCACCATCGTATTTGGCTTTTCGTGGACGTTGCGGATTCCAAAGTCGCAGGCTGCAACGCCGTAAGGGCGGATCAACCAACGACCAACGACAGGAATCTCTTCTCAAGGGACGTGTAGTTGGGTTACAGGGCATCTGAAATCTGGGATCGGCATGTTTCCGGTAATTGGTTGATCAGGCCTGTGGATTATTTCGGACTAGCCCGTCATCCGCCCGGAATCCGACCAGAGAACGCCACGGTTCAGCGAGGCCCTGGGCAGTTCAAAGAGACTTCAAGAACTCGATGATGGCATTTTGGTCGGGGCTTTTCAGTTTTTCAAATTGCTTGATCACGTGGTTGGCCTCACCACTATGTCGGGTGATGGCTTGGATAAGTGTTAGGGAAGCGCCGTCATGCATCAATCGCGGACGCAGGCGGACTCCCCAGAGAGGAGCGGTACGAATTTTGTTCCGGCTGCTCTCGAAATCTTGCTTGGAGAGATACGCGGACATCTGCTGGAAGACTTGGTGTCCATAGTGCTCGCGAGTGGCCTGCAGGATTCCGTCGCCGGTGCCCACGTCGTGCATCAGGAAATCGCTGTACGGGTGAAAGGTAATGGAGCCGAGCGCGGCGGGAACCGCAAACGTTCCACCATTAATTTTTGTTCCCGCGGGCGCACTCGTCAGTGTTTCGATGTGGCACGTTGCACAGCCGATTTTGTCGAACAGGCCGAGGCCCTTCTTTGCAGCCGCGCTGCTAGCGAGTTGCGCATCTCGCGCGGGCGCCTTGGTAGCGCGAATAAAGCGAGCTAGATGCGCCCACCATTCCTGTCTTCGCGAAGGCACTGCTCGGCTTCGCTGGCTGCGCTAAGCGGATTAGTTTGGTTTGGCTCAAAAAAACCTAACATTTCCGGCCCTTTGTCTGTTTATGGCCCGCCCAATTCGTCCTGTCAAAAGTGACAGTTCCACGAACCAGAGAATCGCGGTATTTCTAGTGTGCAATTAGGCTGATCGCCCAATCCGCGTGGCTCTCTGTTCGCCTCGTCGAGGTCGATCGCGGTGGAGAGTGCTATGAGACTGAGACCTGCCGTAGGCTTGATCCTGATGTCGTTGTTGGCCGTTGTTAGCACTGGCATGCTGGTTTCGCGCAGCAAAGCGCAGACAGCACAAACGGCACGTACCGAACCCGAGGGTTCTCCGAACTCGGCTCAAACGCCTCCTCAGCCAAACTCCGACCGAGAGGCCTATTTCGGGGAAACCCACGTCCACACCAGCTGGTCCCTGGATGCTTGGTTGGGTGGAGATCGA
>DATDHE010000172.1:0-3500 GCA_036521695.1 Candidatus Acidiferrum sp.
CTCGTCGACTTTCGCCGGACAGTTGCCCCGCAGCTTCATAGTTCCTATTCAAGTGCTTGTTTTGGACGCCCAACATGCCTACGTTCACGATTGCCCTCGAGAACGTCTGGATGGCCCCGGGAGAAACTCTACTTCACTCTACTGCTGACCACTCTCTCCCACTTCTGGCCACATAATAGGCTGGTTTCTGGCGTTGTCAAGAAAAAACGTGCGGTCTTTTGAGAAATTTGTGTTTTCTTACGATCTCGAAAACGTGAAATTTTCCCCACTACAGGTTGTGGTTTTTCTTGTAGCACATCTCTACCCTTCGTAGGTCCGCTCGCACGACCGCAGGCCATCCTTTATGCGCAGGTTCTTTCTTCCCGCTCAGGTTCGTGATACACTTGCAGTCGGTTTGAATTTTCAATCTCTTGTCTCAACAGGAGCCATTACTATGGAATGGACAGCCCCGCAGCACGAAGAGATCGACCTGAACTGCGAAATTAGCTCGTACGCCAACGCTGAGCTGTAGAACTTTGACCGCGCCCAGCGGTCAGCTGTCGGCGTGCCAGTATGCGCGTTAAAGTCCTCGGCTCCGCGGCCGGGGGCGGCTTCCCCCAATGGAATTGCGCATGTACTCAATGTATGGGTGTACGATCTGGCGCTCTCAAAGCGCGTCCTAGGGCGCAAACTCAGGCCGCGATTTCCACGGACGGCTCCCGCTGGTTTCTCCTGAATGCTTCCCCCGACCTTCGTCAACAAGTGCTCTCCTCGGCTGATTTTGTCCCTCCCGCAGGATCACGAAACACACCAATCAATGCAGTGGTGCTCACCAGCGCCGACGTTGACGCCGTGATGGGCCTGCTTCATTTGCGAGAATTCCAGCCTCTTCAGATTTTCTCGACGATGGCTGTCCGGCGAATATTGACCGAAGAAAATGGCCTTTTCCGCGTTCTGGCGCGCTCAAATCCTCCCGTTAAATGGGAGACGCTCCCGCTCGATCGCCTAATGCCCCTCATTCCGCCCTCACCTGCGGATAAAAAGAGCGGTCTCTTTTGCAAAGCCATACCCCTCAACGGGAGTTTTCCGGATTACGTGAGCGAATCTCTTCGCAATAGCCTCGCTCCGGAAGAGGCAGTGATCGGCTTGACCTTTGTTTCCAAGGAAAAGAAGCTCTTCTACGCTCCTAACCTGCCTGGAATTGGAGACCAGTGGTTGCGGTGTGTGGAAGAAAGCGATCTGGCGATTCTCGACGGTACTTTCTGGAAAGACGACGAATTAAACGCCATCCAAAAAGGAAGCAAATCCGCGCGGCAAATGGGACATTTGCCGTTATGGGGCGACCGCGGGCTTCTTCGGCAGCCATTCCGGGCGAGCAAAACCCGGCGCGTTCTCATTCATCTCAATAATACGAATCCGATCTTGAATGACGAGAGTCAGGAATCGCGCATCGTCCGTGATGCCGGTTGGGAAATCGCCTATGATGGAATGGAACTCGCGATATGAGCCCAGCGCACACTATCAACGCGCCTCAGCTCTCGGAAGCCGACTTCATCGCCGGATTTCACGCTATTGGTGAAGAGCGCTATCACCACAAACACCCTTTTCATGCTCTGATGCATGAAGGAAAACTCACGCGTGGCCAGCTGCAGGCTTGGGCGCTCAATCGCTACTACTACCAGAGCCGGATTCCCATCAAGGATGCTGCTATTCTCGCGCGCAGTGAAGATCCCGCCTTTCGCCTCGCGTGGCGCAAACGCATCACGGACCACGATGGCGACGGCGTGAAACCTGGCGGAATTGAGAAATGGCTGCGATTGGTCGAAGCTACTGGGGTTTGCCGTGAGCAGGCGCTTCGCGGCGACGGCATTCTTCCCGCAACGCGCTATGCCGTGCAAGCCTACGTTGATTTCGTCTCTATGCGCTCACACCTTGAGGCCGTCGCGTCCTCGCTTACCGAACTTTTCTCTAAGAAGCTCATCACGCTGCGGATGGATCGACTCCGCCAGCACTACCCCTGGCTCTCAAGCGGCCTGGACTATTTCACCGGCCGCCTTACGCAAGCTCCCGAAGACGCCGACTTCGCTCTCGCGTGGGTTGTGAAGCACGCTACCACGCGCGAACAACAGGATAGGGCCCACGCTGCGCTGCGCGCCAAGTGCGACATCCTCTGGGCCCAACTCGATGCGCTCTATTTCTCCTACGTGAATCCTGGCTGGCCCCCACCGGGCGCCTTTCGCCCAGCGGCAGAAGCAAGCTCCGTATGAGCGTTGATCTCAACAACCGGCCGCGCCTCGCCCCCGGCTGCCGCATGAACGAAAGAACTCAGCAGCCGCGCACCTTGCTGATGCCCGAGCGCGCGTTGCGCCTGAATGGACCAAGCCTGGAAATTGTCGAGCGCTGCGACGGCAAACACACCGTTCGGCAAATCATCGCGGAATTGCAGCAGCTCTACTCCAAAGCCGAACCAGCCAAAGTAGAACAAGACATTCTTGGCTATCTAGCACTTCTGCAAAAAGAGCGAGCCCTAGATTTCGAGCCATAGTCCGTGGAGTGCGGGAGCCCTGCTCCGCTTTCCGGAACTTGCGCCACACACACGCATGACATTCACTATCGCCAATCCGCTAGCTCTGATCGCCGAACTCACCCACCGCTGCCCACTTCACTGCGTCTACTGCTCCAATCCTCTCGAGCTGCAGGCCCGCAGCACCGAGCTCTCCACCGAAAACTGGTCCCGCGTCTTCCAGGAAGCCGCCGCTCTCGGCGTGCTTCAAGCCGATTTCACCGGCGGCGAACCTCTAACGCGTCCAGACATCCTCGAACTCATCCGCGCCGCGCGCGCCGCTGGCCTATACGTGAATCTCATCACATCCGGGTTGCCTCTCCACGAATCCCGACTAGATGCGCTCGTGCAAGCCGGTCTTGACCATTTTCAGTTGAGCTTTCAAGGCGCCCGCGAAGAAATCGCGCAAGAAATCTCCGGCACCAAAGCGCACGCGCACAAACTCCGCGTCCTCGAATGGCTCAAGCACCACCGCGTGGCTGTCACACTCAATTTCGTCATTCACCGCTGCAACATCGAGCAACTTCCGGAAATGCTCGCTCTCGCCGAATCTTCGAGCGTCAGCCGCGTGGAGTTCGCCAACGTTCAATACTACGGCTGGGCTTTTGCGAACCGCGATGGGCTTCTCCCGACGCGCGAGCAGCTTACCCAATCCATCGATTTCTTGAAGAAGGCACAAGAGCGCCTGGCAGGAAAAATTAAGGTGGAATATGTCGTTCCGGATTACTACGCGAAATATCCGAAGCCCTGCATGGGCGGCTGGGGCCGCAAACTTATGCTCATCACGCCGAATGGAGATGCGCTCCCCTGCCATGCCGCGCGAGTCATTCCCGGACTGTCCTTCGAAAACGTGGCGAACCGCAGCTTAAGCGAAATCTGGAATTCGTCGGATGCGTTTCAAAAATTCCGTGGCGAAGCCTGGATGCAAGAACCTTGCAAAACCTGCGACCGCCGCACG
>DATDHE010000173.1:0-5527 GCA_036521695.1 Candidatus Acidiferrum sp.
GTTCAGGGAGAATCAAGATGAAGAGTTTGTTTGTCGGCAACATGAGTTTTCAGACCACGGAAGGCGAACTGCGCGACTTGTTCACGCCGTTTGGACAAGTGACGCGCGTGCACATGGCCATGGACCGGGAAACCGGGCGTGCGCGGGGGTTTGCATTTGTGGAAATGCCGAACGACGAGGAAGCGGCCAAGGCGATGGCCGGACTCGATGGCAAGGAATTGGGCGGGCGCAATTTGAAGGTGAATGAAGCGCGTCCGAAGGGTGAAGGCGGGCCGCCGCGCGGGCCTCGCAATTTTGGCGGGCCGGGCGGAGGCGGTGGCCGAGGCAAGGGCGGAGGCGGCGGACGCGAGCGTTTTTCGAATGAGGATTACCGCGAGTCTGCGCGGCAGCCCCGCGAACCGCGCTGGTAAGGTATCACGATGTATATAGCTTGGCGGCGACGGCCTATGCCGCGCCGGGCAGCGCCTGCGAGGAGACGCAATGACTACGACATTCCAGAAGCGCCAAAAAGAGATGAAGCGAATGGAAAAGCGCAAAATGAAAGAAGAAAAGCGCGTCCAGCGGAAATTGGACAAGACGGCGGAGAAAGAATCCGGAGTTTCGACCGAAGAAATTCTCGTACCGCTGACCGGGCCCATTCCTTATGATGATGAGCAGTAACCGGAGAATCGACTAGGTCCGGTTTTCACCCAGTCTAATTTTCACAATGAATCAATGGGTTGATACTGCGGGGGAGGCCACGCGGGGAATTTTCTGCGCGGTGTGCGAGTTGCTGTGCGCGAAGTCCTCAATGCATAGACATGGTGCCGCCCCTCGCTTGCGGGCGGCGCATCAGAAAAATAAACGGAAGCATCAGAACGAACAGTCCCGCCAGAATCAGAAAGATGCTGTTGTAGGCCAGCATGCTGGCTTGCCGCTCGACCAATCCAAACATCGCGGCGCGTGCCTGATGGGTGGCGGTCGCGCTGTCCGACCCGCTGGCCATGAACATCCCGTGAAGCGAATTCATCATGTTCCGCGCGCTTGCATTGTAAGGAGTGACATGCGCGCCCAGCTGATTGATGTTCCTCTGTTGAAAACGAATCTGCATGGTGCTGACGGCGGCGATGCCGATGCTGCCTCCCAAGTTGCGCACGAGATTGAAGAGACTTGTGGCGTTGCCCATGTTTTCCTTGCGAATGGGCGCCATGCTGATGGTGGTAAGGGGAACGAATATGAGACCGAGCGACAAGCCCATGATGAGTTGCGGCCAGAAGAAGTCCCAATAGCCGGCGCTGAGACTGAGGCGGGAAAATTGGAATAGCGTGAAGCCACAGACGATCATTCCCACCGTCAGCATTTTTCGCGGATCGAACCTGGACATGATGATGCCGGCGAGCGGCATGGCGATAAACGAGCCTAGACCGCGGGGCGCCATGGCAAATCCCGCGCGCAGGGCGGGGTAGCCGAGGAGCGTCTGGAGGATCAGCGGGATCAGCACGGTCGTGCCATATAGGCCGACGCCGAGCAGGGACATAAGGAATACGCCGGTGGAGTAAGTGCGGTCTTTGAAGACGCGGAGATTGACGACGGGATCCTTGTTGTAGAGCTCATAAATGAGAAATGCAAGTAGGGTGAGGCCAGCAACGATGGCAACTGCCGTAATCCAATCCGTGCCGAACCAATCTTTCTCTTGGCCCTTATCGAGAACGATTTGCAGCGCGGCAATTCCCACGGCGAGGAGACCGATGCCCCAGTAATCGATTTTTTGTGAAGCGCGCCGGATGTAAGACGGGTCGAAGATGAAGAGCGACGTCATTACGATAGAGGCAATGCCTATGGGAACGTTGATGTAGAAGACCCAGCGCCACGAGTGGCTGTCGGTGAGCCAGCCGCCGAGGACTGGGCCGAGCATAGGAGCGACGACGATTCCAAGTCCCCAGAATCCCATGGCTTTTCCGCGGTCCTCGGGCGGGAAGGATTCCAGAAGGATGGCTTGCGAGATGGGCTGCAAACCGCCTCCGCATGCGCCTTGAATGATGCGGCAAACAACCAGGAAAGGAAGGCTGGGAGCTAGGCCGCACAAGAAGGACGCGATAGTAAAACCAGTTACGGAAAGCATCAGCATGCGCTTGCGGCCGAAAAAGTTGGAGAGCCAGCCCGTCAGCGGCAGAATGATTGCGTTAGCAACGAGATAGGAAGTCAGCGTCCAGGTGGCTTCGTCGACCGTCGCGGAAAGGCTGCCGGCAATGTGGGGGAGCGAAACGTTTACGACGGTGGTGTCGAGCACTTCCATGAAGGTGCTGAGCATCACGGAGATGGCGATGACCCAGGGGTTGACGTGAGGATGAGTTGGTGCCGTTTCCTGGGGCATCAAGACCTCGAACTGCTCCTTGACGAACGCTCAGACCTGCTTCGATGAAATCATACGGGCTGATCCGAACGCTGGCAAACGTTCGTCGTGGGCCGGCGTTCAACCGCAACTTTGAACACTCATTTTGCGCATCGAGAAAAATGTTCACAATCGGCTGATTGCTGTATCTTGTCTGCATTCAAACGCACAGAGGAGCGCAAATGGACGTTCGCAAACCACGCCGTGAGTTTCTAGCTGGAATGGGAGCTTTGACCGCCGCGGCGGTTTTCCCTCCTGGATGGCTGATTGCTCGAGAGAGACTGTATCCGCCACTGGATTTGTCTTACTTTGACGCGCCGATTCCTCCAGCGCCGTTCGAACTTCACATTGGCTATGCATCCATCACTTGGGGTGGCAACGACCGTCAGGCCATCGAAGATATTGCTTCGGTAGGATTCTCAGGAATTCAAATTCGATCCAACGGCGTTCAGGAGTTCGGTAGCGGTGCGGCGCTAAGCGAAGTGCTAGACAATCACCATCTCAAGATGATTGCTTTATCGAGCGGAAATCTCAGCATCGATCCTGCTAGCGAAACTTCGGAAATCGCGAAGCACGTCGCAAACGCGAAATTCGTTCGCGATGCTGGCGGGCTCTATCTTCAAATCATCGATGAGAAGCCCAAGGATCGCGCGATCGTCGCGGCCGACTACAAGCGCCTGGGTGGTTTGCTGACGGAGCTTGGAAAACGAACCGCCGATCTCGGTGTGCAGCTTGGCTATCACAACCACATGGGAAGCATGGGAGAAACTCCCGAGGGCGTGGAGCAAATCATGGAGGCCGTCGATCCGCGCTATGCAAAGCTGGAGTTGGACGTGGCGCATTATTTTCAGGGCGGCGGCGACCCGGCTAAGGCCGCTGAAAAATACAGCGACCGGCTGCTTTTTCTGCACTTGAAGGACGTCGAGCGGCTCCCCGGTGGTGCCGATGCCAAGGAATCGTATCGCTTCGTGGAGCTTGGGCGGGGAGCGGTAAATCTTCCGGCCGTGATTGATGCGCTTCGCAAAATCAATTTCCGTGGATGGGGCATTGTGGAGCTGGACTCTGTGCCAGACAAGGCTCGAACGCCAAAAGAATCGGCGGTCATCAACAAGAAATATGTCGAAGAAAAGCTGGGGTTGAAGGTATGAGTTCCCCGTTTCGCATTGCCATTATCAATGATGAGGTGAGTCAAGACTTCGGCCGTTCATGTGAACTGATCGCGCGCGAATTTGGCTTGGAGTGGATCGAGCTGCGCGCGATGTGGAACAAAAACATTCTCAACCTCGATGCTAAAGAAATTGGCGAAGCGCGCCGCATTCTCGAAAAATATAAATTGCGCGTGACGGATATCGCCAGCCCGCTTTTCAAGGTGGATTGGCCCGGCGCGCCAAAATCTCAATTCAGCCCTAAGGCCGTGCAGTTCAGCGCCGATTTTACTTACGAGCAGCAGGACGAGGTCCTCGAACGCAGCATCGAGTTGGCGAGAGCCTTCCAAACCGACCGTGTGCGCTGCTTCGATTTTTGGCGGCTCGAGGATCAAACACCGTATCGTGCGGCCATGAATGAAAAACTCCTTACCGCCGCTGGCGTGGCAGGGAAGAAGAGCGTGACGCTGTTGCTCGAAAATGAGGCCGCGTGCAATACCGGCACGGCGGCGGAAGCAGCCAAAGTTCTCGCCGAAGTACGGACTCCTTCGCTTATGTTGAACTGGGATCCGGGAAACGCCGCCTCGCGAGGCGAGAAAGCATATCCAGATGGGTACGAGCTTCTGCCGAAAGAACGCATCGGCCACTGCCACTGCAAAGATGTCGCGAAGAAGGCAGACGGCAAAGATTATGATTGGGCCGCGATGGGGCGCGGCATCATTGATTGGACGGGCCAGTTTGCCGCACTGAAGCGCGACGGTTACCGCTATGCTGTCAGTTTGGAAACCCACTGGCGAGGCGCGGGCACGCCCGAGGAATCCACGCGTCAGAGCTGGTCAGGGATGAAGGACGAACTGCAAAAAGCGGGGGCGTTTTGAGTAGTGGCGAGCCTTCATAGAAAGTACATTTTAATCGCAATTCTAAATCTTGAGTCACTCGGCTCATTTGCCTGGGTTGCAATGAGAAACGGAGACAAACAATTACCATGAAACGCCTCTTCGCCGGCATCGCGCTCCTTTTGGGATTTACCGTTTGTTTACGCGCGCAGACGACCGGTTGGACAGAAAAAACCGCGAATGACTGGTACGCTCAGCAGCTCTGGCTCGTTGGGAGCAACTACATTCCATCCTACGCAATCAATGAACTCGAAATGTGGCAGGCCGACACTTTCGATCCGAAGCGCATCGACATAGAACTGGGCTGGGCCGAGTCGCTGGGATTGAACACTATGCGCGTTTTTCTGCATGACTTGCTCTGGAAGCAGGATTCTGCGGGGTTCAAGAAGCGCATCGATATTTTTCTGAGCATCGCGCAAAAACACAAAATCAGGCCGCTCTTTGTGCTCTTCGATTCCTGCTGGGATCCAAATCCCAGGCTCGGCGAACAACATGCGCCGACGCCCGGCGTGCACAATTCCGGCTGGGTGCAAAGCCCCGGAGCTGCCGCGCTCAAAGACACCGCTCAGTATCCACGCCTTGAAGCTTATGTCAAAGGAGTGGTCGGAGCCTTCGCCAACGACAAGAGAATTCTTGGCTGGGACGTCTGGAACGAACCGGACAACACGAACAACGGCAGTTATGCGAGCGGGGAGCCGCCCAACAAAGTCGAACTCGTGCTGGCGCTTTTGCCGAAAGTGTTCGAATGGGCTCGTGCCGCAGGCGCTTCTCAGCCGTTCACGAGCGGCGTCTGGAAGGATGACTGGTCGTTCCCCGAAAAGCTTGGTCCCCTGGAGAAAATCCAGCTAACCCTTTCCGATGTGGTTTCCTTTCACAGCTACGACACTCCGGACGTGTTTGAAAAGCGCGTGCTGTCTCTGCAGCAATATCACCGGCCCATTCTCTGCACGGAATACATGGCTCGGGGAAATGGCAGCACGTTTCAAGGCACACTGCCCATCGCCAAGAAATATCACGTCGCCGCTATTAATTGGGGACTTGTCGCCGGCAAAACACAGACGTATCTGCCTTGGGATTCCTGGAAGCATCCATACACGGATCGCGAACCAACGGTA
>DATDHE010000174.1:0-2876 GCA_036521695.1 Candidatus Acidiferrum sp.
AAATGTTTCGCCGGACGCTGCCAAACGGTACTTCTCGCCGCCGCCTCGACCGGCTCTCCAACCGGCTTACCAAAATCGTTACCGAAGCGCGCACGCTCGCGACGCCCTGAAAACGGGCAGAGATTGGCCGGTTAAGCCGACCATCCACCAACTGGCTTGGTTTGTGGTTTGCAGTTTCCGTCCGTCTTTGCCGCGTCTTACACTCCCGGACCGTCGAGATCTTCGAATCTAATGTTGCGTGTCTCTCGAATGAAGAGCAGAGCGAACATCGCAGCTATTCCGTAGATTGCGTAAATGGCGGGTAGATAGTGCCAGTGATGGACTACGTCCTGACCAATTAACCTTGCTAGAAGAGGGGGCGCGATCATTCCAGCCAAAATGCTGGACAGACCGTAAGAGATGCCCGCTCCCGAGTATCGAAATCTGGTGGGGAAAGTCTCTGAAGTCAGGATGGGCACGAGACCGTGGAGCAATCCCATCCCGAAAAGGACAATCAAACACTGTAGAGCTGCTACGAGCACCAAGTGATTCCTCACAATCGCCATTGCGAAGGGATAGGAGACAAGCATCGTCGTGCCGATCGCAAAGTACGCGAGCCTTTTGCGCTTGCAAAAATCGGCTAGTGGTCCGCTGAGGAGTACGCCGGTAACGTCGGCAAACCGGCTCAGGAAGATGATGATCGCCGTGGCCGCCAAAGGAATCCCCGCAAGCTGCATGAAGGAGATGATGTAAGTTCCTGTCACGACCGTATCCAAGTTCTGAAACGCAGCAACCGTTGCAAGAAGGAAGATCGAACCCGCGTGTTTCCGGAAGACATCAAAGCTGGGCAAACGGGCGAGTTGCTCCCTGCGCTTGAGTTGCTCAAATAGAGGGGAGTCGGCTAGCTTATACCGTGCTATCAGAGCTGGGATGACTATGATTGCGGAAAACAGCATGGCGACACGCCATCCGGTCGTCGCGAAACTCTTCCTTAAGAGCAAGAACATGCCGCTCGCAGCCATTATGCCCAAGGCCAGACCGAGATTAGCCAGCGACATCCAAAACGCACGAGAGCGGCGTTTGGCCCCGAATTCCGCGAGCAAAGATGTAGCCCCGCCAAATTCACCCCCGACTCCGATTCCCTGAATGATGCGGAGGAGAACCAGCAGTATCGGTGCCGCAATGCCTATCGTTGCATAGCCCGGAAGCAAACCTGTCAGACACGTGCTAGCTCCCACAAGAACAATGTTTATCAGGAACGCGAACTTGCGCCCGGACCTGTCACCAAAGTGCCCGAAAATGAAGGCACCGAGTAGTCGTGCGGGATGTCCGGCCGCATACGCCAAGTAGGAAAACACTAAGGCTTGTGTTGGAGGCAACTTCGGGAAGAAGATCTCCGGAAACGCGCTCGCCACTGCAAAGCCGAAAATCGCAAAGTCATAAAACTCCACCAGGACACCGGCGGTTGCGGAAAAAGCAAGAATGATCAGTGTTCGAGTGTCGGCGCTTGGGACAGAACTCTCGGACATGTGAGGACTACTACCCGAGAGTTCCTTGGCAACCGGCAAGTTCACAGCAGATGTCATGAGCGTCTCCCCCATGCCGACCAGAGCATCGATGAAGGCATCCTGAAGCTGGGATCGTTCAACCGTTCCAGATCCTCATCGAATTGTTGCGGTGTGATGTAATGGGCCTCGATCATCGCTTCTCGAAGCTGTTCGAAGTTCGCCCGCATCATCGCGATACCAGGAGATCCGCTGTGCCACATGAATAATTGCGCCGACGCTCCCACGCTGGTCAATCCGCTTTCTCGCAGTAACCCGGAAAGCAATCGCCCATACCGACGATTCACGCCGCCATCTTCCAAAAGTCTTAGCATTGCGACATGTGTCTGCAAAAGCATTTCGCCTGAACTGAGTGTCGGATCCGGCGGAACGGAGCAGCTATCGTATTCTTCGACCAATAGCCACCCTCCCGCTTTCAGACTGGAAACCATACGCGCCAGTGCGGTATCGCGTTGACGCACGTGCATCAGTACAAGACGTGTGTGAATCAGATCGAACTCTGCGTCCGGCAGAGCATCGGAGCCTATATCATGGGGGCGTACGTCTAGAGCGGGCCCCCGCAAGGGCTCTAGGAAACGGGTATCGACGTCGGTGACCAACACATGCCCCGTGGGGGCCACACGATCTGCAAGCCACTTCGCAATCGTTCCGCTGCCGGCGCCAACCTCCAAGCAGCACCATCCGCACGCAACACCCAGGGTTTCCAAATGACGGATGGTTTGTGGATCATAGATTGCGGCTAGCGCTGCGAATCGAATCGGCGCCTCTTTGCCTTTATTAGCGAACATGTAGTCGGAGTGCAGCGATTGTTGAGCGCTATATTGTTGCTTTCCCATGGCTCCCATTTCTTTCTGCCGGAAAGGACTGGCGTCACCGATTCCTCAAAATCGTCCTCTATATCCTTGATTTGGCGCTGCGATGGCTTATAATACAAGCTTAAAAACGTCAACAATTGTTGAGGTTTGCTTAATGATCGAATTTACCTCTCGCCAGTTGCGGGCCTTCTGGTTGGTAGCGCAGCATCGCAGTTTCACGCGGGCTGCTGGCGCGCTATTCATCACCCCTTCGGGATTGAGCCTGTTGATCAAGGAGCTGGAGAACCAGTTGAGCGTTAGGCTCTTTGAACGCACGACGCGACAGGTCACCCTTACTAGATCGGGAACCGAGTTGCTAGTAGCGGTTCAGCGCAATCTTGATGAACTGGACAATTCTCTCGCGCACGTCGCGCGAACAAAGGATGCTCTAGGCCCAGCTCTGTCGGTAGGTGCGCCGCCATTTTGGGCAGCAGGTGGGGTGGCGCAGGCGATCAAGGCCTTCCGTCCTCGCAGGCCC
>DATDHE010000175.1:0-4671 GCA_036521695.1 Candidatus Acidiferrum sp.
GACTTTCGCCCTGACGTGATTTGGACAGGCCGTTATCGCTCAAAAGGGGGACCTCCATCTAGAGTTGGCCTCACAGCCCGAAAAACTCCAGCCGAATCAGTCCGGTTTTTTCCTGGTGTCGATTATTTTGGACAGCAGTGAGGAGCAGTCGACCCGCTTGCGCGGAGGATGCGCACCGCAACCTGGAGAAGGATCACCTGTTGGCCGCCATCTCAGCCGTGTGGAAAGCCCATCTTTGACTCTTCTCCGGGTGTGTAGAATGGCAACGAGCGACTCTCGTCTCTAGAATTTGAAGATGCGTTGGTTTCGCAAAGCGCCCCCCTCCGTCGCCCCGCGGGCCGATGCCCCTGCGGTTTCCTTTGGAGCCGGAGAGGTTGAGGTTCGTCAGATCATGGCGGAAGTTCCTCGCGCCTCCTCCATGAGGTTCGAGGGTGTCCGCGAGCGGTTCATCCGGGATGCCGAGGATCGACTAGTCCGAATCGGAAAAGTTGCCGTGCCGTGGCTGCTGCCATATATCCAACGTACGGACTGGCTCTCTTCGACAGCCGCCGCGAGGCCCCAAGAGTATGGGAAGGCAGAGTGGCATCAATTTAAAGTAGCGGCGACGGTGCTGGGCCGAATCGGCGACCGTCAATCCGTCGGACCGCTTAACAACGCTCTGCATCCGCCGCGGGATCGATTAGAACCATGCGCTCGAAAGACCGGATCGCATCGTCCAGGAGGTCGAGGCCGGCCTTGAAGTAGATCGAGCCTCCGGCCTTCGCATTGACCAGCCGAGCCATGCCGTGCAGCGACCGACCCTGCCCGTAGAGCGCATCCGCGTAATTCGAGTCAATGCGCAGCGCTGCTTCGTAAGCCTTCAACGCCTCGGGAAATCGGCCTTCGCTCTCAAGCGCGCGGCCGGCTTGGACATACTGCCGCGGGCGATCGTCGCGCCCCTGCTTCGGCCACTCAAACAGCGGCATACAGATGGCCTGCCTCCGGTCTTGCAGAATAGCACCAAAGCTCTTCCCGCTTCAGCTATTTGTGGCTCTTGTGCGTCCATCGTGAAACGCAGGCGGAAGATGATTTGGTGATGTGCTTGTTGAAGCATTAGTCAGGCATTAACTTAGGGAAGCTCGTGAGTAGGCAATTGCACTTGTTCGAACCTATACATCAGCAAATCGGCTATCATCGCTGGCATAAAACGACAGGTTGCCGGAGATACGTTTGGCGGGATGCTATCAGCGGCTCGCCCTTTCTGGCCGAGCATCTCGGCTGCTCCGATTCAGCCCCACCTTATCCCCACCATAACGGTTCCCTTGGGTTCCCTATCAGCGCGTCAGGTTGCCGACCATTCCGCGTAAGTCTCTGATACTACGTTCGTTATTGATCTGTTAACCGAAGGGTTGTAGGTTCGAGTCCTACCTGAGGAGACAAATACAATGGAATCAACAAATTACAAGTATGAGAAACTACGGCCGGCAGCCGGAGTGCGCTTTTCTGTGCGCCGAAAATGCTATGGAAGTCATTTATTCCACGTGTAACCACCCTTCGGTTTTTTGCCGATGGGTCGAAAGGCTGTCGAACGATTAACTCTCTCAGTTAATAACGAGGAGAGCACACTGTGGGGAGGGGTCGGTCTAGGCCAAGTACGAGCACCACATGCAACTCGTTCAGGCGGTGAGAGTTACAGAAACCGAAGCCATACCCGTTCAAAACTTTGCCTATTTCTTGCCTATCTGAAGCATCTTTTCGTTCGCTGTCTGTTGGCCTCAAGATACGGTGCCTGCTCTGTAGCACGATCCGAATGGTTTGATTTGTGAGAAGTCCCGTGATAGTGACAATGTGGTGGAGTCTGTTTATTTCGGATAAGTTGCTTTCCGCCATCACAGATGATCGGCGAGGGCAGGACGGACGCTCGAAGGCCACATTGTCTGGGGCCTATCGAAACACGGCATCGCAGAGACGGGGATAGGCCGACTAATCGATCGAGATGCGCGGCGCAAACCGCTGGCGGAGCTCGCCGCCTTGCCGATCGTTAATTTCGCCCAGGTACAGCACCGTGCGTTGCACCGTCCCGCCGCCCGGCACGCGGCGATTCTCCAACACGCTGAAATAGCGGTGATCCTTGCCATCCTTTTGCGAGTGGTGCTGCGCAGGAACATTGGAAACAGCAGCATGCCAGAAATCCGATCCGCTGTACAGAGGGTGGGTCTTCACTCTGCGCGTCTTCCAACCGCCGCGTTGCAGGCACACCACTTCCGTCAACGCGGGCTTGGAAAAGCCACCCCGAGCTGCGAAAGTCAGGCTAGCTTGAGGCTAAGGTTCCCTCCTCGCAGCGTCGCAGTGCACGCTACGCCCCAGTTGGAGGCCCCGGGTGTTTCCTGCGCAGGATCGGCTAATTCATTTAACGTGCACGCGACTCGACGACGAGCCGCCAGTTTGCAGCAGGTTCGCTAATCGCTTCAGCGTCGATTTAGCAGTTGGCGCGTAGATGCATCTGCGCCCAGGAAGACGCGGCGCGCGCTTTCACCCTTTCATGTGACACTTCGCGCAATTGCCTTTGGATTCGAACGCCGGGCCCCCCGCGCGATGGCATGCTCCGCAAGAGGCCTTGTCCATTTCGGCCGTCTTGTGCAAATTTGGCTTATAATTCAGCGGCGCAGTTGCGCTTTTTTGGAACAACTTGTCGTGACACGTGGAGCAGTCGCCGTTGGCGCGCTTGACGTGATCGGCGTGATTAAACGTGACGTTTCCGTTCTTCGTCGTGAAGAGGAGTTTTTCGGGAGAACCTTTCTCCTGTGCGAGCACACCCAGTCCTACCAAGCCTATCGCGAGCAAACAATTCACGAAAGTGCGCATAAGAAAGAATGTAGCATCTCGCAGCATTTGGCGGCTGTTTGCATCACTGGGGCATGAACATGTTAAAAACGTTGCATCGGTTACCTCAAACGAAACGGAATCCGCTATTCGCACTCGGTGCATCCGCTGGCCTACACGGTCAAGGGAAGCCGCCTCCGCGGACCGAATGCCCGCTCACGCGTTGATGAAGACCGTCGTCTACAGCGGCGACAACGGCTATGGAATGCTCGTATCGTATTGCCCGCGGATTGCGCGGCCGATTTCGACGAGGTGCGCCGGCTTCTGAGCGCTGCCGGAATCCGACTCGCTACCGAAGCGGAGCTTGCCGCATTGTTCCCCGAGTGCGAAGTCGGCGCCATGCCTCCGTTCGGAAATCTGTTCAACATCCCCGTGCTGCCCGATGAGAGTCTGGCGAGCGCGGAGTTCGTCGGTTTTACAGCGGGAACTCATAGAGACGTGCTGCATGTCGGTGGCGCGGATTTTCACGCGCTCGTGAATCCGCTAGTCGCTTCCTTCGCGTTCAAGGAAGCGGTCAGTATCCCTTAAAGCAATGTCCCCAGGAGGTACGGCGTGAAGCGTCTCCCGCCATTTGTGCGGGACGGTACCGGGGTTCTCGCTGTTGGCGCAGAGGAACAAACCGCTACCGCACGAACACCGACGCGCCGTCCGGCCGCTGCCGAACTCGCCCCGTGAGAACGGGGTTCTCAGCCGGACTCATCACGCCACGAACGGCGTGGGGCAATTGCGGTTCCGGCCCAGTTGCCTCTTCGAGCGCCTTTGCGCCAAGCCGATTCATGGCGTCTGCGGCCGCGTCCACCTTGGCGTCGTCTTCCGCACCCGTCGCGAAGACCAAAGCCCCACCGCGCCGCAATCCATCGATGTAGGTTTCGATCTCGGTTTTTGTCGCTCCGATCCTCGCAAGCTCCCGCCTCAATTGGACTTCAAAATCGAGCCTCGGAAAGCTCATCACGCCCGTGATCTCGAAGGTCTTGGGTTCGGCCAGTGTGCGGACCTCGTTGCGCGGAACCCCAAGAGCCTCGATCTCGCGGACGGCCTCTTCCGCGCGCCCGGCGTTTTCAAACAATCCGACTGCTGTTTTTGCCATGCTACTCCTTCCCAATTTGATACTCCCTCGTTGAGCGGCTTCGAGCATGAAAAGCGTTGGCATTTACGCTTCCACTGTAGAATTTCAAATCCTGACGAAGCGTACTAGTGCGGGAAACCCACGCCGTGCCGACCCTGGAGATCTGGCTGGTGGAATCGCCAGATGACGTAGCGTGATTGCGCGAAAGCGCGCACTCGCCGTCGGCTGATTCCGGCAAGTCGAAGCCAATCAACACCTTGGTTTTGGCGTGGTGAGTGCCGCTTCCAAATCGAAAGGGAGGCAACTATGAATGGCGCTTCGAGAATATTTGGCTTGATCTTCCTAACCTCGGTCGCTCTGCTGGCACAGGACAAAGCTTCGTCCACGCCCATGCAAATAACGGTGAGCGCCGGCCACTTCTATACGGAGCAGGCGCCGGTGCTTACGCGCGACGATCTGACGATCACGGAGGGATTCGAGGAGGTTCCGATCGTCAGCGTGACTCCCCTGCACGGAGCGATTGAGATTTTCCTTCTAATCGATCACTGCTCGAGCTGCGAACCCGGTACAAAGTTCAACGAACTACGCCGCTTTATCGTCGCGCAGCCCCCGGAAACGAGTTTTGGAGTCGCCTATATTCGCGGGGGTAGACTCGAACAAGCGTTGAACCCAACGCAAGATCGCGAAGCCGTGGTCAAGGCCATAAACACTCCGGAAGGAAGCAAACCCGCGAATCCATTCAC
>DATDHE010000176.1:0-5508 GCA_036521695.1 Candidatus Acidiferrum sp.
AGGGGAAGCGGCAGCAAGGTGGGTTTTTCTTCGGCAAACATGGCAGCGACTTGTCGTTTCGTGGTGCCGTGAATGCGGGTATCGGCACAGCTTGTCTCCCAACGATCCAGATAGGCTTGGGCCTCCTCCAGGCTCTCAAAGCGTTTTCCTTGGAGCGCTCGTTGGGCGTGGCCGACGCCGGATTCAACTTTTCCTTTGGAAAAGGTCGTCAATAGCACCCGGTGATGACGGTGCGAAGAAACATTTCCGCGTAATCCATCCCTTCCATCCGCTATTCGGGCGCGAGTTTGAACTTGTGGACTATCGCAAGAACTGGGGCGAGGACCGAGTCTATTTCTACGATGCCGAAGAGCGATTGCAAGCGATTCTGGCGAGCTGTACGGATGCCGGTGGCATCGATCCATTCGTCGCGATTGCGGCGGGGCGGTCGTTGTTCCGCTACACCGACCTGATCGAACTGACGGAACTGGTAGAAGAACTTCGATGAGAGGCACCGTTTCATGTGTAAAGTAAATAACGCCGATAGTGTAAAAGTAATTCTGCCGATATGGCAGCTGGAGGAGTTGAATGAATCGCGAGGTAATAGCAGCAATTATGATGTGTATGTCTTTGGTTCTTCATATTAGTTAACCCCGAAAAGAGGTTGACATTCAGAGCACTATGTATATAATTATCTTTACATTCGTTACTCTTCTTGATGGGGGAGAGCACCATGGCGAAGCGATCGCTCAGCGATCCCAAACACGACCGTCTGCGTCAGCAAGGCATCCTCAACCGCCGCCCGCAGACCGTGACCGACGAGTTGTTCGGGCAAGGCGAGTTCTTCGATGCGCACGACTTAGTGCAAGTCAAGTACGAGATGCTTCGTCGGGTGCAGAAAGAAGGCCGGCCTGTTTCCACAACCGCGACCGCGTTTGGCTTCTCTCGCCCTTCGTATTACCAAGCTCAGTCGGCGTTCGAGCAAGCTGGTTTGGCCGGGCTCATTCCACGGAAACGGGGCCCCAAGGCAGCTCACAAACTCACCCCGGAAATCCTCGAGTTCCTTCAACAAGCACGCCAGCAGAATGCTTCGCTGCGGACCGCGCAATTAGGGGATCTGGTCCAGCAAAGATTCCAAAGGCTGGTTCATCCACGAACCATCGAGCGGGCACTGGCGCGCAGTCAAAAAAAACGGCGCCGGCGCCGGTCGAAACGATGACGGCCATCTGCAAAACCTGCCATCACGAACTAACGGCCCATTACGAGCAACTGCGAGACGATGCTCTCTCCTTAACCGCGGGACACCAACCGACACTAGGCCTTGATCTGCTGCTTCGTCAGGGGATGGCAGCATGGATACAAGCCTGGTCTGCTTGTGCGCAAAAACCCGGTGTTGAGGCCGTACCGCCATCTGCCCCCCGTCCGACTAACTCGCTCGATGTTCGAGTACAGATGGCAAGCATTCTCGCGGGAGTTATCCTCGGTCGCCCTCTGGAGGCTATGTATGAGAGCTGATGCTCATCAGAAAGTGACAGCCGGACATCTCAAACGTAACGCTTATCTCTACGTTCGGCAGTCGACGATCCGACAGGTCTTCGAGAATACCGAGAGTACCAAACGTCAGTACGCTCTCCGGCAAAATGCCATCGCTTTGGGCTGGGCAACGGAACAGATCGTGGTTATCGATAGTGACCTAGGGCAGTCGGGGGCATCTGCCGTGGATCGAGAAGGATTCCAAAAACTCGTAGCCGAGGTAGGTATGGGGAAGGCCGGGATCGTGCTGGGCCTAGAAGTCTCCCGTCTGGCACGCAACTCCGCTGATTGGCACCGCCTACTGGAGATCTGTGCCCTGGCCGACACCCTCATTCTCGATGAAGACGGCATCTATGATCCAGCTCACTTCAATGATCGATTGCTACTTGGGCTAAAAAGACTCGATTCATAAAGCACCTCTTGTTCCACATTCCGGAAGTCTAGCAAATCAAACTACGTTTTCGGGAGAACTCGTTCTGGCCTCGGGTGTCGCTCACGCTCCGGTGCCACTCCGTCGCGTCGGCAGATATAGCCTACATGCTGGTGGGTGAAGAGGCGCCCGAATGCCGTCCGGTAACCCGCGTCATTCAGACGATCGGCGATATCGTCATAAGTGTACTGGCCGGCCATTTCGTGAATCTTGGCCACAGCCTCCTCGGGCGTCTTGAGAGACCGATCTCCCGGCGCAGTACGGTGGACGGAGAAATTGGTTAGCACACCCGAGCGCCAGCGAATCTGCACGTCGATTTCCCCAGGCTTGCTCACGCCATCCAGTTGCACCGATTCAATGGCCATGCGCAGCAGACGCTTGCGCTCCTGATTCGTGGTGCTCGGGGCTCCCCACAGCCGAGGCAGATTCTGGGAAAGCTCTTGGATCGCTTGGCGTTCTTCGGGGGTGAGATTCCATTCGGCTTCTTGTTCTGCCTGGGCATAAGCTTGCTCCAGGTGGGTTACTCTCTCCAACTTCTCGTTCCATCGCCGCTCCAACTCCGATGCCACCAGGCGATTGTCCGGATCCACCGCGTCATATTGCCGCTGTGCCAACCGCGCCTCATAGCGCGCCTGCTCCAGTTGTAATTCCCGCTGCCGGCGTTGGACGGCTAAGTCCTGCTCCAGTTGCTCCAGGACCCGAAGTCCAACTTCTAAGCTCATCGGGGAAACGGACTCCAAAAAGGCTTCCGCGATCGCTCCATCCACTGGACGCGAGGTCATGCTCTGGCAAATCGTATCGGTCTCTCCGCTACCGAAGCTGGATTGACAAATGTAACTCGGCGATCGGTTTTCCCGCCGAGCATGGTTTTGTACAGTCATTTTGCGGCCGCAGATCCCACAATGAACGATCCCCTGCAACAAGGCGTTCCCTTCTCGAGCCACGCCGCGCGTTTCCTCGCCATTCCAGTTCTGGTGCAATCGCTCACAGTTCTTCACATACTCCTCCCAACTGAGATAGGCCGCGTGGTGAGCCTCGATCTTCACCGGCCACTGTGCCACGGGAACCTGATGGGGCAGCACCTTGCCCGTCTTCGCCGAACGGCGATCTCCAGAGTACTCCCAGCGACCGAACACATACACTCCGGCATAGGCCGGGTTGCGCAGGATGCGAACCACGGCGCTTAAGCTGGGCGTCTTCCAGATCAGCGAGCCATACCCTTCCCGCGTGGCCACTCGTGTCGGTAGATCCAAGGCTTGTTGTTTTAGATCGCGCACCACACGCCGAGCTACCCCATGGCGGCGAAAAGAGTCGAACAGGTACGCCAGTCGCTCGCGCACCTGCGCGTCGGGATCCAGTTCCCAATTTCCATCGGCACCGCGCACAAAGCCGGTGGGCAGGAGAAACTGCAGCTGTCCCTTGCGCGCCTTATTCCACCTTCCCTCGTACAATCGCGTGCGCAGCGTAAACAGTTCTGCTTCCGACAAAGTCCCTTTTACTCCCAGCAATAATCGATCGTTCGGTTCCCGTGGACTGTAGACCGCCTGCTCATCCCCGATCAGAGTACGGGTCAATCCACAGATCTCGATCAGCCGATACCAGTCACTGTTGTTGCGGGCCAATCGCGACGCTTCCAGCATCAATACGATGCCCACTTTGCCCAAACCCACTTCTGTCACCAAGCGTTGAAAACCGCTGCGATGAGTCGCGAAGGTGCCGCTTCGACCTTGGTCCTCATCAATGACCTCCACATGACTCGCGGGCCAGCCCAACTGTAAGGCTCGCTCGTGGAGATGATACTGGCGCTCGGTGCTTTCCCGATTTTCCTTAACCTGCCACGGAGTGGATTGCCGTACATAGACGTAGGCCATGCGTTCATAGTGCAGGCTTTGAATCTTTCCCGTATTCATGGTGCTCCTTTTCGGAAACGAGAGTCTGCACCTGGCGGCAGCCTACCTCGACCCACAGGGTTTGTAGAAAAGAAGATGGCGTCTCAGGTGGAAGAGCTAGCTTCTCCGGCCGTTGCCCCATCACGACATTAGCCTTTGACCGAGGCGTCGTGGGCGAGACCTGAACTCCGTTCCATTTCTTTCGAGACGAATCTCTTTCTAATACACCGTCGTCGGACCGATTACCTCCGGCACGCACCTGGCGCAGCACGAGGTCAGCAAAGAAACTGCAATTTTCAAGCAGTGCAACTTGAAACTGCTGACGATTCGCATCATCGCGGAGTCGCCGCCCCTCTGCCTCACTCTGCGCATCCGAACGCACCCATGAGTGCGGGGCTTGCGAGTTCCAGTGGTTTGCAGAGACCGGAAAGGCGGAATCGTGGAGGAGGGCATTACCTGCTTCGCTCACTTCCGCTAACCGCCACGGAAGCATCGACGACGCAACCATGTCCAGGGTGGACAACCCGGCCACCATCCCCTCGAGTGTGGTCAATGCGGTTGCAACGGCGGCATCGTCCGCGGAGCGCAACTCGAGATTCGCGGGTAATCCCGCCCAGGGCGACCGAATCTTGCGTAGGTCCAGTACCTTCGAGCATACGACCGGACCCCGCACCCAAAGAAGATTTTCCCCGACCCAGGTCACCAGATCGTTAATGACAAACTGAGGGATCACAGATTCCTCGACCCTCCGCATCGCTCGTCCCGGCTGTGTAGGAATCGAACTAGATCCCGCAGAGCTGGAGGGGAAAGGAGGGCGGCCGCACAGCTAGAAGGTGACGGGACTTCCGGCTTGGGAAGATTCGTCCAGCTCCAGGGAAGAGCCACCAATACCCCACTGCGGAGCCGAACCAGTACCCAGGGTTCAGGTCGCCAGAAGACGCGGCACACCCGTCCCGACTGACCACAGTAACAACTACCTTCGGAAGCAATCGTCACCGTACATCCGCACAGTGCAACATACGGTGCTGTTTGTTCTAGGTTTAAAAGGCACGATGAGCGAGTTCGAGTTGAACTTGCTTCGGCAGCGATCTGCGGAGGCAATTCGCGCTAAGGCTTGCCGCGGCGAACTGCAGCATCTCCTTCCCATCGGTTTTCGTTGGAGTGCGGATGGCAAAACCGAAAAGGATCCGGATCATCGCGCGCAGCAGGCCATGCAGTTGGTCTTCCGCAAGATGACCGAGTTGGGGAGTGTGCGGCAAGTCTTGATGTGGTTTCGTGAAGAGAATGTCTCTCTGCCGGCCTATCCACGGGATCGTGTCAAGTCCGGCATGGTCTGGAAAGTACCGGTCTATCACAGTATCCTCGGGATTCTCACCAACCCCATTTATGCCGGGGCTTATGCCTACGGTAAGACAGAAATGCGGATCGCTATCGTCAACGGCCGCGCACGCAAAACAGCTGGCCATCACAAAGAACGACACGCGTGGATGGTCTTGATTCGGGAGCACCATCTCGGTTACGTTTCTTGGGAAGAGTATGAACGCAACCAAGCGATGATCGCCGCCAATACTTACATGAGGTCCGGAATGGAGCCGAAGACTGGCCGGGGTGGTCGAGGGTTGCTCGCCGGCATTCTTCGGTGTCGGCGATGCGGACGAATGTTGCATGTGAACTACA
>DATDHE010000177.1:0-10467 GCA_036521695.1 Candidatus Acidiferrum sp.
CAGGCGGGCTTCCTCTACAAGCGTTATCAAGCCCAAAAGGACAATCCAGACCTCGCTGCACTGCTCGATCAGGTTCGCATCACGCCCGGAGGCGACCGCGTGACCCTGCACATGTCCCTGAACGACGATCAGATGAGCTCGCTCATCAGACACAATACTTTCTCTTTCAAAATGTAGGTCTCCGGCGTTTCTTCACCGAAAAACACGAAGAGCCGGACACGATCTTGTGCCCGGCTCTTTTGTTTTTCCGAGATTTACTGGATGGGCGGAAGGTGACCAAAATACTTCGTCAAGCACGTAACCGATAATGCGCCGCGCACCTCATATTGAACGCGGTCGACTCCGCCTATGGCGCCAGAAACACCTATTTGAGTCGCAAATCCGGCGATCCTGTCCAGTCCCACTGCAGGCTCCGCACCACCTTCATGAGTCAGCTCCACCTCGATTCGGTCCGGGTAACGCACAAGCGTCACTGTCAGGCGCGGATGGTCCCCGGTCAGGTGCTCAAACGTTTCCTGGCAAGCAGCGACAACGGACTTTTGTAGCTCGGCCGCCTCTTCGCTCGTCAGACCAGCAGCCTCCGCCAAAAATCGCGCAGCGCCCCCTGGCGCGGCGGCCAGCCGCACATCGGGATCAATCTGCAACTCAATGCGTCGGAAATCAACGCTCACTGTGATTGCTCGCGAGCGCAACATCGCAAGCTTCCCGGCAGTCCGGGCAATAGTACAGGCCGTCTGCGCAGAGCTTTACGTGAATCTGCCCCTTGCAAATCGTGCAGTATTTTTCGCAGTTACAACTGCCTTCCGTCTTGTCACATTGAACGCAAACGACAGGACCCTGCATAAGAGCCTCCTTGAAAACTGTACCTGACGTGGGCGGAAGCCAGCAAGCTGGACGTTCGGACTATGGCGCTTTTCTTCTATTATATTGAACGTCGCTCCTTTGCGCTTTGGGCTCTGTCGCTCGCTTCTGCTTTTCCCATCCAAGGTGCCCTTCTTTGACGCGTTCCGAGGCGCATGTTAGTATCGATTTCTGCTTGAGCACACGGAATGGAATCCGTCACGACTCCTCCCATCACGGAACTTCGCAAGACGCCGCTTAACGCGGTGCACCGTCGTTTGGGCGCAAAAATGGTCAATTTCGGCGGGTGGGATATGCCCGTCGAGTACCCGGCAACGGGCGGGTTGGTCGCGGAACATAAAGCGGTGCGCTCCAGTGTCGGTGTTTTCGACGTCAGCCACATGGGTGACATCAGGATTCGTAGTGGCCGCACGCCGGGAGGCGCTCTCGTGGCGGTTCAGCATCTCAGTATGAACGACGCTTCCAAGCTGGCCATTGGTCAGGCGCATTATTCGGCGATGCTTTATCCGGAGGGCACTTTTGTAGACGATGTAATCGTTCATCATCTCGGCGAAGACGACTACCTGCTGGTGATCAACGCTGGCACGCGCGAGAAAGACGTCAGCTGGGCTCGCGAAAATACCAAAGGATTCGACTGCGTCGTGGAAGACCTGAGCGACACGTACACCCAGCTCGCGATACAGGGCCCGCGCGCGCAAGAGTTGCTGCAAAAACTGACCAACGCAAATCTGGCCGTGATCAAAAACTATTGGTTTACGCATGGCATTGTCTGCGGCCTGAAGAACACGCTCATTGCGCGTACAGGTTATACCGGCGAAGATGGTTTCGAGATTTACGTTCCTTCGGATGCAGCGACAAGCGAGATGGTCTGGGACAGAGTCATGGAAGCGGGGCATGAGTTCGGCGTAATTTCCTGCGGACTCGGTGCTCGAAACACTCTGCGTCTTGAATCAAAAATGGCGCTCTACGGTCACGAAATCAGCGACAAAATCAATGTCTGGGAAGCAGGACTGGATCGCTACTGCAAAATGGAAAAGGGGGACTTCATCGGCCGCGCTGCTTTGGAACGCGCAAAAGCCGCGGGCGTGACGCGTGCACTCGTGGGACTGGAAATGGTCGACCGCGGCATCGCTCGCGACGAATATTGCTGCTGCAACGAGAACGGCGACGTAATCGGCGTGATCGCTAGCGGCTCGCCCTCGCCGACGCTTTGCAAAAATATCGCGCTCGCTTACGTCCCGCCCGCGATGACCGTTCTTGGCACACCCATCTACGTTCAGATTCGCGCGCGAAAGTGCAAGGCCCAGGTCGTCGCGACGCCGTTCTACAAGCGACAGAAAAAGACTGTGGCGCCGCAAGCCGCAGCGAATGTCTGACAAGAGCGACTTTATAGCGCCCCCGGTCTGACCGGGGCGATGAGGAGTGGTCTAATGGCGTATCCTGCAAATTATCGCTACACCAAAGAGCATGAATGGGTTGATGTCAAAGGTGACGTGGCCGCGATCGGCATCACCGACTACGCGCAGCACGAGCTCGGCGACGTGGTCTTTGTCGAGCTGCCGAAAGTTGGCGCGAAGATCGAAGCCGGCAAAACGTTTGGCACGGTGGAATCTGTAAAGGCAGTGAGCGACATTTACGCTCCGGCTTCAGGAGAAGTCGTCGAAGCCAACGACGTTCTGCATAACACGCCCGAAAAGATCAACACCGATCCGCATAGCGATGGCTGGCTGATCAAAATTCGCCTCGCCAATCCCGCCGAGATCAGCGGCCTCATGGACGCCGCCGCTTACGAAGCCTACATCGCGGCGCAGAGCAAGGAAGCCTCGGCCTGATGCGCTATCTTCCGAAGAGCCCCGCCGAGCGGCAGGACATGCTCGCCGCCATCGGCGCGAAATCCATTGATGAATTGTTCTCAAGCATTCCGGAGCGTTACCGACTTCGCGAAGCATTAAATTTGCCCGGCCCGCTCTCCGAGACGGAAGTCATCGGCTTTTTTAAAGCGCGCGCCGCGGAAAATTCCGGCGGCTACACGAGTTTTCTCGGCGCGGGCGTTTACAACCATCTTCGCTCCGTGGTCACGGATGCCATCATTCAGCGCGGTGAATTTCTCACCTCATACACTCCGTATCAAGCGGAAATCACACAGGGCACGCTGCAGGCTATCTTCGAGTTTCAAACCCTGATGTGCCAGCTCACCGGCCAGGAAGTCGCCAACGCTTCCATGTACGACGGTTCCACTGCCACGACCGAAGCCGTCTTCATGGCCGAGCGGCTCACGGGCCGCAGCCGCATTCTCGTCGCGCGCTCCGTCCATCCCGAATACCGCGAGGTGCTCAAGACATACGCAAAAAATTCAGGCTTACAGGTGGAAGAGATTGTCTACGGCGCGAGCGGTACACTCGATCAAAAAGCTTTGCAGGCCGCGCTCAAAGATGATGTCGCTGCGGTTGTAGTCCAATCGCCGAATTTCTTCGGCGTAATCGAATCGCTCCCACCGCTTGCCGATGCTGCGCACGCTTCCGGAGCACTGCTGGTCACGGCCATCACAGAAGGTGTTTCGCTCGGTTTGCTGCGTCCGCCCGCGGAAGCCGACATCGTCGCGATGGAAGCCCAAAGCTTCGGCATAACTCCGAGCTACGGCGGACCGTTTGCTGGCGTCATCGCGTCTCGAGATAAGTTTGTCCGTCAAATGCCCGGCCGGCTGGCGGGTCAAACCACCGACTCGGAAGGCCGCCGCGGATTCGTCTTAACACTAGCCACACGCGAGCAACACATCCGCCGCGAGAAAGCCACATCCAACATTTGCACAAACCAAGCCCTCTGCGCGCTTGCCGCCACGGTCCATCTCACGCTCCTCGGCAAAGAAGGCCTGCGCGAGATGGCCCAGCAAAATCTCTCTAAAGCACAATTCGCGCTCGCCGAACTCGAAAAAATCCCCGGAGTCCGCCGCGCCTTCGATGCCCCCTTCTTCAACGAATTTACAATCGAACTACCGCGCTCGGTCAAGATCATAAATGCCTATCTCCTCCGCGAGAAAATCATCGGGCCCTTCGTGCTTGGGACTGCCCACCCCGAACTAACAAAACATGCGTTAGTATGCGTCACAGAAACAACGCCACGCGCCGAAATCGAACGTTTCGCCGCCGCACTGCTCCGCGCATTGGAGCAACCCATCTAAGGGAACAAATTTCCTTGCACGAACTCGAATATGACCGACAAAATCAAAAAAGCGACGCGCCACACCAACCAAAACGAAGTCTTGATCTTCGAAAAATCGTCGCCCGGCAAGCGCGCGTTCGAACTCCCCCCGCTGGACGTCCCCGCCGCCGATCCCGCTAAATCATTGGGCGCCAACCACCGCCGCGAAGGCGTAGAAGGCTTCCCCGAAGTCAGCGAAATTGAAGTCATTCGCCACTTCACTCGCCTTTCCACTTGGAACTACGCAATCGATCTAGGCATGTATCCACTAGGTTCCTGCACCATGAAGTACAACCCGCGCGTCAACGAATTTGTCGCCCGTCTGGACGGCATCGCCACCGAACATCCTTACCAGCCGCAGGAACTTTCGCAAGGATGCCTTAAGATTTTGCAACTCCTCGAAAAATGCCTACTCGAAATCACTGGCATGGACGCCATAACGCTCCAGCCAGCCGCGGGCGCGCAAGGGGAGATGACCGGTCTGCTCCTCATCCGCGCCTACCACGAAAAAAACGGCAACCCACGCAAAAAAGTTTTAATTCCCGACTCCGCCCACGGCACCAACCCCGCCACGGCGGTCATCGCCGGCTACGAGGTCGAGAACATTAAGTCCGAATCTCACGGCCAGATTGATGTAGATAAGCTCCGCGACCTTGTTACTCCTGACGTCGCGGCGCTGATGATCACCAATCCGTCCACACTCGGAATTTTCGAAGAGCGTATACCGGAAATCGCAAGAATTTTGCATGACAAAGGCGCACTCCTCTACATGGACGGCGCCAATATGAACGCCCTGACCGGCATCACGCGCCCCGGCGATCTCGGCGTCGACGTCATGCACCTCAACCTGCACAAAACCTTCTCGACTCCCCACGGCGGGGGTGGTCCAGGCGCTGGCCCGGTAGCGATGAAGAAGATTCTCGAACCTTTCCGCCCCGTCCCGATTCTTGTCGAAAAAGAAGCTGGTCGCCTCGCGCTCGAACAAATCCGACCTGACTCCATCGGCCGAGTCAAAGCCTTCAGCGGAAATTTCGGCGTCCTGGTCCGCGCGCTCGCCTACATCCTCGCGTACGGCCCCGGCGTTCGCCAGGCCACCGAAGACGCTGTACTTAACGCAAATTACATTCGCAAACATCTCGAGGGCGTTTTCGATCTCCCCTATTCCCTGCCCTCGATGCACGAAGTCGTTTTCAGTGACGCGCTCCAAAAGAAAAATGGCGTCAACACCATGGACATCGCCAAGCGCCTCATCGACTACGGCTTTCACCCGTACACTACGGCGTTCCCGCTGATTGTTCCTGGCGCGCTGATGATCGAACCAACAGAATCCGAATCACGCGAAGAGTGCGACCTTTTCATCGACGCCATGCGCTCGATCGCCGAAGAAGCCGCCACAAACCCCGAACTCGTCAAAACTGCACCGCACACCACGCGCGTCCGCCGTCTCGACGAAGTCGGCGCCGCACGCAAGCCCATCCTGCGTTGGAAGCCCCAGCCCGCACGCTCAGAAGCCGCGGACTAACTGAGATTGTCATCCCGAGCGAAGCGACGGATCTGCTTTTCGATTGCGCCTCGCCGTTCGTCACATTTTTGCTTCAGGCACACTCGTTAATTCGCGAAACTCTCTCCACTCGTCGCCTGCTAGACTTATTAAACTGGAGTTATTTCCATCGTCCGTGCCCGAATGACTTCCGCTCTAAACCAGTGGCTTCCAAAATCCGTTCTTCTTCTGCGTGATTACGATCGCCATAAATTCCTCTCGGACCTGATCGCTGGCGTCACTGTCGGCCTCGTAGCCCTGCCGCTTGCGATGGCCTTTGCGATCGCCTCCGGCGTCTCACCCCAAGCCGGAATCTACTGCGCCATTGTCACCGGCTTCCTCATCTCCGCACTCGGGGGCTCAAAAACGCAAATTGGTGGCCCCACCGGCGCGTTCGTAGTCGTCGTTGCCGGAATCATCGCCAAGCACGGCATCGATGGCCTCTTCGAGTGCACCATGATGGCCGGCGTTCTTCTCGTCCTTCTGGGTATCACAGGCATGGGCACCGCCGTCAAATATTTTCCCCGCCCCGTCATCATCGGTTTCACAAACGGCATCGCTATCCTTATCGCCAGCACTCAGATTCGCGACTTCTTCGGCCTTCGAATGGACCACGTCCCCGGCGACTTCTTTCATCGCATGGAAGCCTTCGGCGCGGCTTGGAACACCATCTCCATGCCCGCCACCGCCTTGGCCATCTTTTCGATCGTCATCCTGATTTTCTGTCTGAAATTTGCCAAACGCATCCCGGGAGCAATCGTTGTCACCTTCGGCGCAACGATCGCGGTCACTCTTCTCCTCCTCCCGGTCGAGACAATCGGCACGCGCTTCGGCGGCATTCCCAGCGGCTTTCCGACATTTGCCATACCTCATTTTAGCTACGACACGGCGCGCCAGCTTCTCTCCCCCGCCTTTACCGTCGCCATGCTCGGCGCCATCGAATCTCTAATGTCCGCTGTCGTCTCCGACCGCATGAGCAACGACAAGCACAATCCCAACGTCGAGCTGGTAGCGCAAGGCGTCGCTAACATCGTCTCACCATTGTTCGGCGGCTTGCCCGCCACCGGTGCGATCGCGCGCACCGCTACCAACGTGCGCGCTGGCGCGAAAACTCCGGTCGCCGGAATGATCCACTCCCTCACGCTCCTTGCCATTGTGCTCTTTGCTGCGCCCCTCGTAAGAAATGTGCCTCTCGCCGCTCTTGCCGCCATTCTGATGATCGTCGCTTACAACATGGGCGAATGGCACGAAATCCCGGAAATCCTGAAACTATCCGCTGCCGATATAGCTGTTTGGCTCCTGACCCTGACGTTGACCGTTGTCGCCGACCTCACTTTCGCAGTGGAAGTTGGCATGGTCCTCGCTGCACTGATGTTCATTCGAAAAGTTTCGCGCACCACCACCGTCGCGCGCGTCACAAAAGACTACGTGGAAGACAGCCGCATACACATCCTGCAAGGCAAAGACATCCCTCCCTACGCAACGGTTTACCGTATCCACGGCCCGTTCCTCTTCGGCGCCACCGACAAATTCGCCGAGATCATTCGCGACGTCGATTCGCTCCCGCCAATCGTAATCCTGCGACTCCGCAACATGACCGCCATCGACGCCACCGGCCTCGGCGCCATCCGCGACTTAGCCGACTCGCTCCACGCCTCCGGCCGCTCTCTGCTCCTCTGTGGCGCTCGCGAACAGCCCGCCCAACTCATGAAGCAAGCTGAATTCGAACGCCATGTTGGCGCGGCCAATATTTGCCCAAGCATTGCCGACGCCCTTGAGCGCGCTGCCAGCCTCTACGAAACGGAGCACGCCACAGCAGAAGCTAATTCCGATAAAGCCACTACCTCGCTCACCACTAGTTGTCGGTGATCCCGACGAGCTTCCTCTTCCTAATATTCCTAAAGAAAATTTTTCGACGCTTCACCCTCCACACACCACCTGTTCTCCGTCCTGTAACACTCCATCTGCACACTCCACTACCGGGAATAGTAGTCAGAACATCTTCCAACCACAAAGGAGACTCACTTGAAGCAAAGACTGCTCGCAATCGCTCTCTCTTTCGGCCTTCTCAGCTCCACTCTGGCTCGTCCAGTCCGCGCAGACGATGAGCTTGACACACATAAAATCAGGCACGTTTTGCTCATTAGCGTGGACGGCCTACACGCCCTTGATCTTTCCAACTACGTCAAGTCTCACCCGCAATCCACGCTTGCTCATCTCAGTAGCCACGGCGTTACTTACAGCAATGCTTCCACTTCCACTCCATCCGATTCCTTCCCTGGTCTCGCATCCCTCGTAACCGGTGGCTCCCCGACCACTGTCGGCCTCTGGTATGACGTCACCTTCAATCGTGCCACCGCGTATCAAGCATCCCCAAATGCCGACATCGGCACCGTGAGCGGGCCCTGCCCGACTTCGGCTGGCGGCGTCGTCGAGTACGACGAAGGGGTTGACATTGATTTGAAGCGGCTCGATGGCGGAGGCGGCATCAATCCCGCGTTTCTTCCGCGGAACGCGACTACCTGCAAGCCCATCCTGCCTCACGAGTATCTCCGTGTGAACACCATCTTTGAAGTGGTGAAAGCGAATGGCGGTCGCACCGCATGGACAGACAAGCACCCCTCTTACGAGTGGACCAAAGGCCCGAGCGGCGAGGGCGTCGACGACTTCTATGGGCCGGAAATCAACTCGCGGCCTGTAGCTCTCAATTTCCCTGATTTGCCTTTTTGCAATCCGGTCCCCTTCCCGGACGACACACCCGATGACGGCTGGACCAACAGCTTCGCCGACATCCAGTGCTACGATGAAACCCACGTCGTGGCCGTCCTCAATCAAATCGACGGCTACACCCACGACCGCTCCAAGAAAGTGGGCGTCCCGACTATCTTCGGCACCAATTTCCAAGCGCTCAGCGTTGGCGAAAAGCTCAAAGTTGACCCGGTCACCGGCGCCGCCGGCGGCTACGCCGACGTTCTCGGCACGCCTGGCCCGGGACTCGCGAGCGAACTCGATTTCATCGATCAATCCCTCGGCAAGTTTGTCTCTGAGTTGAAGAAGGAAGGCATCTACGATTCCACGCTCGTCATCGTCGGCGCCAAGCATGGACAGTCGCCCATTGACCTCACTAAGAACCACAACATCGGCAACAGTGAGCCAGGTACCACCCTAACCGGCTTGGAAGCGTTCGACATCTCGGACGACGGGTCCCTTATCTGGCTAACCGACCCATCGTTGACACCTAAAACCGTCGCATTGCTCAGCGATCCCCAGGTGCAAGCTCGCCTCGGCATCCAGGAAATCTTCGCGGGGCAATCGCTCGAGAATAAATTCAACAGCCCGCTAAACGATCCCCGCACACCGGACATCATTCTCAAGGTCAACACCGGCGTCATCTTCACCGGCGGTACCAAAATTGCCGAGCATGGTGGCTTCAACGAAGACGATACCCACATCGCCTTGCTTGTTTCCAACCCCAGCCTCGACTCCATAACCGTCAAGACCCCGGTCTCCAACCAGCAGGTTCCTGCTACGATTCTCAAAGTTCTTGGAATCGATCCCAATCAACTCCAGGCAGTGCGCAAGGAACAGGTTCACGTTCTACCCTTCTTGCTCAGCGACGGCGATAGCGACAACAAAAGATAGTTGTCCATAAACTCATCAGCAGAAACAAAGAGGGCGCTCCGCATGATCCGGAACGCCCTCTTTCTCAAGCCTGAACCCTGCGCTCAGCCCCATTTGATAAAGGAAACGGCCCGGGAGGCTAACTCCCGGGCCGGGTCAGAAATCAGAAAGTTAAACCGGGTCCAGGCTTAACGCGCCATGCGTGGTATCGGTTCAGGCCCGATTGCGGTAGAGGGCGCCTCGACGCTCCGGCCGCTCCTTGCCTGCGCAGTCCGCGCCGTGACCACTGGTTCCGGCCGCCGCGCTGGCATCGCCAAATTCTCGCCTTCGCGAACAAAGCTCAATCCTTCATTGCCCTTACTCCAATCGATGCACACCAGGTCTCCCAGGTGCACCTGCTCCGTTGCCAGCAGGTTCGCCAGAGGATAGACCACATGCCGCTCGATCGCCCTCTTCAGGTGGCGCGCTCCGTAGCGCTGGTCGGTTCCTTCCTGCAACAAGAACTCTCGCCCAGCGGCTGTAACACGGAACAGGAACTGCCCCTTCGCTGTCTCCAAAACTCTCTGCTGTACTTGGCCCAGCTCGATCTCTAGCACTTCCTCAAGCTGCTCCCGACGCAAGGGATGGAAGACCACGACTTTGTCCAGCCGGTTCATGAATTCCGGCGAAAACTTCCTGCGCGCGGCTTCCACTGCCGTCCGTTCGACTTTTTGGTCAAGTCCCGCGGCCGGTTTGTCTTTCGGCTGCACGAAGCCCATTCCGCCTTGCATTAATTCCGAAATCTCTCCTCCGCCGAGATTCGACGTCAGGAAAATCACCGTTTGCGACAAATCCACCCGGCGGTTGTCGCCCAGGGTGAGCGTCGCTTTATCAAGCATTCCCAACAGCAACTGCCAAAGTGCATCCGACGCCTTCTCAATTTCATCGAAGAGCAAAAAGCTCAGCTTCAGCTTCTCTGTATGGCTTGCCGCCAAAGCCTCTTGGGTAATCAGTGGGTGAGTCTCACGGTGTCCCAAATATCCCGGAGGCGAACCAATCAGCTTGGCGATCTCATGTGAGTGCTGGAATTCCGCGCAGTCTACCTTAATCACCGCGCGTGCATCTCCAAACAGTATCTCTGCGGCCGCTTCTACGATTCGGGTCTTGCCCGAGCCAGTCGGACCAAGAAACAGCAGGTTCCCCACCGGGCGTCCCGGTGAGTTCAATCCCGCGCAGAAGACCTGATACAGGTCTACCAGCGCCTGAAC
>DATDHE010000178.1:0-4016 GCA_036521695.1 Candidatus Acidiferrum sp.
TGAGCAGGTGCGACATACGCACGGCGTCGAATTGCAGATCCGTGTGGGGCTAAGTTCGGGTGAAGTCGTGGTCCGCACCATCCGCAGCGACCTTCGCATGGACTACACGGCCGTGGGCCAGACGGCGCACTTGGCCGCGCGAATGGAACAACTCGCAACGCCTGGCACTGTCCGACTCACCGTGGACACATTGCGTCTCGCGGAGGGATATTTCGAGGTGAGGTCCCTTGGCCTGGCGCCGGTGAAGGGGCTGGAGCAGCCGATCGATATTTACGAGTTGATCGGCGCGCGTCCCCGCAGGGCTCGGTTCCACGCCGCTGCCGCTCGAGGGCTCACCCAATTCGTCGGGCGGGAGAATGAGCTTGAGGCCGTCAGCCAGGCGCTTGCACGTGCCGCAGCTGGCCGCGGGCAAGTCATCTGCATAGGGGGGGAAGCCGGCGTAGGCAAGTCTCGCCTAATCTGGGAAGTCACCCACTCGCATCGCGCACAAGGCTGGCTCGTTCTTGAGGCCGGTTCGGTCTCCTATGGCAAGGCGACGAGCTACTTGCCGGTGGTCGATCTCCTCAAGGGGTACTTCTGCATCGAAGACCGTGACGACCCGCGGACCGCGCGCGAGAAACTGACAGGGAAACTTTTGACGCTGGATCGCGCGTTAGAAAGAGATTTACCTGCGCTCCTTTCGCTTCTCGACGTGCCGACCGATGACTTGCAGTGGTCGACACTCGATCCACCTCAGCGGCGCCGGCGCACATTGGACTCAGTCAAACGTCTCCTGCTCCGGGAAAGCCAAGTCCAGCCACTGCTGCTCGTCTTCGAGGACCTCCACTGGATCGACTCCGAGACCCAGTCCGTCCTCGACGAGATGGTTGAGAGCCTCCCGACCGCACGACTCCTGCTACTTGTTAACTACCGGCCGGAGTATGAGCATGCGTGGGGGAGCCGTACGTGCTACCGGCAGGTTTTGCTGGATCCCCTGCCCGCCGAAGGCTCCGAACAGTTGCTCACCGCGTTGCTGGGATCCAACGCTGGCCTCGAGCCACTCACGCACATGCTCATCGCGCGGACCGAGGGCAACCCATTCTTCCTGGAAGAGAGCGTGCGAACACTCCTCGAGGTGGGAACCCTCACCGGTGAACACGGGGCCTACCAGCTGGCGCGTCCCTTACAGGCCATTCAGGTCCCCGCGACGGTCCAGGACGTGATCGCCGCCCGTATCGACCGGCTCTGCGCCACGGATAAGACGCTCCTGCAGACAGCTTCGGTGCTTGGGAAAGACGTGCCGCTTGGCTTGCTGCAGGCTATTGCCGAGATCGCCGAGGATGAGTTGCACGCTGCGATCGGACGCCTCCGGGCCGCGGAATTCCTGTACGAGGTCGAGTTATTCCCGGATATCGAGTACACCTTCAAGCACGCGCTGACCTACCAAGTGGCTTACGGCAGCCTGCTCCAGGAACGGCGGCGCGCCCTCCACGTCCGAATCGTGGAGACCATCGAGCGAATGTATCCGGACCGGGGCGCGGAGCATGTCGACCGACTGGCCCACCACGCGTTCCTGGGAGAGGAATGGGCGAAGGCGGTCACCTACCTCCAGCAAGTCGGTTTGAAGGCCGCGGCAAGGTCCGCCCATGGCGAGGCCGTAGGGAGGTTTAGCTCGGCGCTGAAAGCCATCGAACACCTCTCGCAAAGCGAGGCCGTGCAAAAGGAGGCGTTTGATCTGCTGTTCAGCTTGCGAACTTCGCTGTCGCCACTCGGGGAATATCGGCGCACATTCGAGCTGCTCGACGAAGCGGAAACTATCGCAAGGAGGTTGAACGATCCGGCAAGGCTGGCCCGCGTCTTTACGTTTAAGTCACTGTGCTTTTGGTCGGTTGGTCGACAGGATCCGGCCATCGACGCCTCCGAGCAAGCACTGGTTACAGCACAGTCCGTCGGCGAACCCTCTATCCAAATCTTGTCAAAAATGTTTGCGGGCCGGGCGCGACATGCGCGAGGTGACTATGTGGAAGCGATCGAGCTTTTGAATTCGGTTATCAGAGCGACGGATGGCGATCGCACCAATTTTCTGGGGATGGCCAACCTACCGTCGGTATCGGCTCGCGTCTGGCTTTCGTGGTCGTTGGCAGAGCGCGGCGAGTTCGAGCTGGCGCTTATGCGCAGTGATGAAGCGGTCGACATCGCGGACGCTATCGATCAGTTCGCTACCAGGATCTACGCCTACATGGCTCTCGGAATAGTGCACCTGCGTAAGGGCAGCTTCGACTTCGCAATTCAACCTCTGGAGCGCGCCTTTCAGCTGAGCGAACGCGCGGATCTTCGTATGGCTCGCGCTATGGTCGCGGGCTACCTCGGTCGTGCATACACATTGACCAACCAGGTATCTCGAGCGATTGAGATACTCAATCAAGCAGTCACGGCCGCTGCGGGTATGGAATTGATGGTCGATCAGGCAATGCGGCTAATGCACCTGGGTGAGGCCTATTTGCACGACAATCAACTGGAAAAGGCAACCAATATTGCAAATTTGGCATTGCAGAACGCGCTGAATTACCACCAGCGCGGTGCCGCCGCATGGATTCATTGGTTGCTCGGAGAGATAAATGCCCGCTCGGATTTTCGCGGGGCAGCCGACGACCATTATTCACAGGCTGAGGCGTTGGCATCACAACTTGGGATGGCGCCGCTCCTGGCGCACTGTCATTTTGGCTTGAAAAAGGGAAAAGTTGCGAGAGCAGGACCAAACAGTGCCAGGGGCATTGCGTCCCAACGGCGGCTACGTACGGATTCCTGAGATGTCACCGACTGTACCAGAAACAGCGATGGCGCAAATTGATATAGCTTTGTTGTAAGCTAAATGAACTCAGCAAAAACCGACGTTAGCGAAGCCGCACGGCGCCACGCTATGCTGATTCAAGATATGGCTCGAAGGCTTCTATCGAGACTTGAATTGTTGGATCTGCGTCGGGACCCCACAGTTCGTTACCGGTGAACACAACGGTGTACAACCATTGCGGATTGTCACCCTGGTCGACGGCTACCGAGTCAGGATACACGTGACAGCCTTGGCACCGCTCCACCACGCCCAACTTTCCCCGCGCATAGCCTGGCAGGCGTGTGTGGGTCTTCGGATGGATGTTTCTGGTGCGTACGCGATCTCCCGGTTTGAAGAGTGCAGGTGACTGTTGCTGGCGGAAGTATGATGGGCGCACTAGGGCGTCCTGCAATACCGAAACCGTGAGCTTCCTTCGGAGCATCTTACCCGCAGTTGTGGCATGGCCGGCTTTGAGCTCCTCGGCTGTCGCGAAGCCGCGCTCGATGACGTTTTTCTCCATTCCCAGAACCCAGCGCTGGTAATACGAAGCACTGAGATAAGTAATTGGCGGCAGTTGTTCCTTCGCAAAGCGCGAATGGTCGATACACCAGGCACCGGCGTAGCTCATGGCTCGCTGCATAGCGAGGACGCGCCCCTCCCACTCAGCGTGGAACACAGGCTCGTTCTTTTCGACCTCGATTTTGCCGAAGCCGTCCATACCGCCCATGTCGTGCACGCCGTCCATCAAAGAATCATACCACACGCACTCATCGGCGCGAGCGCAATGTCCGCTTTGGGTCATAAGCGGACATTTCATTAGGTTCGATCGATGTCCGCTTTACCCCCGAAAGCGGACTCATGCACTGCAGCAAGAACAGGCTATTCGATCACTTTGTCGGCGCGGCAAGCGTCACGGTGTCCAATAGAGCTCGACGGCGTGAAAATTGTTAGCTCGATAAATCACGTGTTGCGTACCCTGAGCTTCAAACGCGTATCCGACGGGGCCTGCCAGTTCGCCTCTGGTGTCGGGAGCGCCGGCAGCTACGGTCAGATCGTTGTGGTGCCAACCTTCGCTGTCCCACCACAGTTCATGGATATGACTATCCGGGCCTTGATAGTTAATATGCTGGGTGCCTTGGGATTCAAATACATATCCAACCGGCTGCGCCGTGTCATCGACTGAGGAAGCTCCCGCGGCATTCGTCAG
>DATDHE010000179.1:0-7846 GCA_036521695.1 Candidatus Acidiferrum sp.
AGATACACGAGCAGCGCCAAGCTAAGGAACGTGCGTAAGCTTGGTTCTGGCTCTTCTCGATCACCAAAATCGAACTCGTGGCTATGGCACCGTTAGGGAATCATTCCGCAATCGAACATTTTGTTTGCGATAGGCGGAGCAATCTTGTTGATGAAGGCAACGCGCATCTGTGGATCGCTCTTAAGAAATGCGATGGCCTTTTGTTCTTCAAGAGTTGGGGGCGCCTTTTCGGACTTCTTAATCCACAGCTGCTCGCAGCTGGACTGTTGGTATTTCAGAATGACCTTATCGGCAACCTTGTCCATGATCGGGTATTGCTGCGGCGGAGCCTTGGCCTCGCTGGGGCGAAGCAGTGGAATAGCGGACATCAATAGGGTAAGCAGAGCGAGCATGAAAACCCAAGGGTAGTAGCGCCTAATCATGCTTTCCTCCTAAGTTCGATTGGTCCTTGCATTTGCCACCAGGCTCCAGGAAAAAATCCATGGACGCTTTCCGTCCCAAAAGCACATCTAGCTGCTACGAGAAACGTGACACGAACACGCGCCCCCGCAGCGCAGCATTCATCGCCGGAATCAAGTCATTGTTCATGTAAACCTTGATGACGTAACCGAGTCCTCCCACGGTAAGACAAGTCGCCAAAATGTCAGCGTCCTCATGGACGGTGAGAAACACGATCTTGGTCTTATTACCGTGCTTCCTGATCTCCCGGGCTACGTCTATTCCGCTCATGCCTGGCATGGAGATGTCCAAGACGGCCAGTTCAGGTTCGTGCTCAAGGATTGCTTCCAAGGCGGCCTCGCCGTCCGAGACCATGGCAACGATATCGAAGGATTCCTGCAACAGCGCAGACACATGCACTCAACACGAGAGCGAGGTCATCCGCCACTATCACTCGTCGTAGAGTCATCGCTAGTTCACGCTGTGCTGTTAGCTTCATCCGACTACTAGAGTGGAGTTTCAGTGCAAGTTCGGCTTGCAGAGCTATCTCCCCCTGGAGCTTATTTCATTGGCCGTATAACCAGACCTGTGTGCACCACTTTGCCCCACGATGCAAGCGGCTGGCTATTGGTAGAAGTTACGATTTGAGAGAAAAAATCGGTGGAGTTAGGCCGAAATGATCCGGTGCGCGAAGGCAGCCTGTGGTACCTCTGCAATAATTTCAGTTCCGCGCAGGAGTACCGACTTCACGGAGAGTCTCCCCCCCACCAGCCGGAGCCTCTCGCGCATTCCTACCAATCCGATTCCGGCGGTCGGCTTGCCGAGGTTAGGTTCAAACCCCCTGCCCGCATCCTTAATGCGAAGACTAACGCCGATTGAGTTTGCGCCAAGTTCAACCTGCGCGCTCTTAGACTGACTGTGTTTAACCACATTGCCGAGCGCTTCCTGGGCGATTCGAAATAGACACAATTCCACGTCTTTCGTAATTTTAGGAAGGGATCCACTCTTGGTGAAATGAATTTCAATCTTGTACTTTTCACTCATTTCCTTACAGAGGCCATTGAGCGCAGACACAAGACCCACAAGCTCCAGCTTGCTGGAATGTAGTTGGTGAGAGAGAGAATGAAGGTCCGAGGACATTTCCTTGGTTCCCTTCAGTATTTCCAGGACCCCAGTTCGTTGCTCGACTTGTGACTCAGGGAGTTCTTTCCACAGCTGCCCAAGGCCAATACCCAGCAGAGCCAAGCGCTGGCTGAAGTCATCGTGAAGCTCCCGGGCGATGCGGGCGCGTTCTTGCTCCTGGGCATGGATCAGCCGCCCGCTTAAGCTGTGAAGGGATTCTTCTGATGTCTTGCGCTCCGTAATGTCGACGGCCGAACCAATATAGCCACAGAAAGTACCATCGGATTCAAACCTGGGCGTGCCATAGTCCACTATCCAGCGAAACTCTCCGTCGAACCGCCGCAGCCGGTACTCCATTTCGAACGGGGCTCGAGCGTCGAACGACGCAGAGTAGGTTCTGAGACATCGTCGGATATCCTCTGGATGCACGCCGATGATCCATCCTTCTCCCAATTCCTGTTCCATCGACCTGCCCGTGAAGGTCAACCAACCCTGATTGAAAAAAGTGCAGAGTTTATCCGTGCCGGACATCCAGATCAGAACAGGAGCCGTGTCTGCAACCAGGCGAAACCGTTCTTCGCTCTCGCGCAGCACCGCCTGACTAGCGAGCAAGGCTTGCATTGAGCGTTTCCGTTGCAAAGCGTTCCAGAATACCTCTCCCAGGACTCTGACCCTGTTCAACAATTCCTCGGTCCATTTCACTCGGCGCTTCGTACTGATAAACGAGACGGCTCCATCGATCTCGCCACCTACCATCAGCGGTATTGTCGCCGCCGACAAGATACCCATCCTCTGGAAGAACTCTCTCTCAGGGAGAGCTTCCTCCGGAAGATCATTCCGATCGGAAGCGAAAGCTACGTCGCCGCGAAGGAGCCGGATTCTCCACCAGGGCAAATCGGCGGCCTTTACAGAAGTAGGAGCAGGAGTGGTTCCCCCGCCTGTCCAGGAAAAAGCCGCCCTCAGTTCTGTCTTGTCTGGAGAAAACTTGAAAAGGGTCACGCGATCCATTTTTAGAAATTCTGCGATCCGGCCAAGAGCCTGCTCCATATTCGCGTCGACTTGGTCCTCGGGCAGACTTATGAACTGTGCCGAAAGGTCGGAAAGTAGCTTCTCGAAGGTTAGCCTCTCGACCAGAGTAGCTTCGACTTTTCTCTTTTCTCTTCGTTGCCGCAACAGTCCAATAAGGAGCAACGTCTCCAACAAACAGAGCAAAATTGCCGCAAGAATGTACCACTTGTAAGATTCCCAAACGGTGCGCTGGCGGAACAAAACAACACTGCCCGAGGGGAGCGCAGACTCGGAGATCCTCCAGCGTTGAAGTTGGCGCCAATCAAAAAGGTACTCGCTACGTGCCACGGCGTCTTCGGGGTGTTTGCCCGCGAGCAATTGAAGTCCCATTTCGCCAGCCTGCTTGCCTAACTCGGCGAAACTGGTTACGTAACCCCCAACCGCCCCCAAGCCCACATTGGTCTCTAGGACGACATACACAGGAGCCTCAGAAACGGCGTTGATCTTTGACATGACTTCTGTACTTATGAACTGGCGCCCCTCTACATCCCTGGCAAAACTCACAAAGAGAACGATACTCTCGGGTCCAAGAGTCGCCACTTTCTCGTAAATTTCAGGCATGGCGAGATTCGTCAGATAAGCGACTGGCAAATGATTTGGGTCACTGCTGATTTGATTGCGAACCTGATCGAGTAGGTTCTTTCCGGTAGTAGAAGAGCTTCCAATGACCACCACCTGTCTTGCATTAGGCTGAAGCCGGCGCGCTATCTCCAGAGTTTTTAACGCATCAAGCTCAATCCAAATTGTGGTGACTTCATTTGCAGAAGTCGACGGGGCGGGCCGCTTCTTCAGAGGATCGGTGCCTACATGCAGCACGGGCACCCCGGGAAAGATATTAGTCGGAACGTCGGCGACTCCAATAACTAGATCGAGTTTGCCGTTCGCATACTTTCGCTGAATCCAAGCGATCTGCTGTTCTTGAAATTGTGGATCAGGAAAATGGACGCGATCCAAGTGCTCGCTGAAAATTAGAATCCCTTCCGGTGCCCCTGTGCGCAATGTGGTGCGGGCATTTTCGTCGATTAGGCGATAGGCGGGCCATGTGAGATCTTCTTGCGAAAGAATCAGGACTCGCTTGGGCTCATTGGACTGGGCCGCACAAAGGGAGGACAGCCCGAAGACAACCAGCATGGTTCGCGTCATCGCGCCAATCCAGGCCGGACGGGGAACGGGGCGCGAAACCCTCCCAAACAAACTGGAAATTTGGAGGTGCAGCAGGCGCTCGGCCGATGGTTTGAACCTCATTGCCTGGTGGTTCTACCTCATTTTCTCACTATTGCGCAAGGCAGCCGCATTTGGAATGGGGTCAGCGGTCCGAGGCTATGGTTTCAATGGGCAAAACGCCTCCGCTGCAAACTACTTGACAAAGGCTGACCAAGCGATACTGGCTGCTGCTTGTTTCTCTATAGCACAACGACCGGGTCACGCCAGGACACTGGTAAAAATAACAGTAAGGGCTTCAGTAAGGATGCTAAGGGAAATGGGAGCAAGCGCGCTTTCCGATCCTACAACCCGCCTGCCCGAAGGGCGTTTGGGATGTCCGAAATTCTAGGCGTCGTGTGTCGGCCGCAGGCGGTTTGCAGTCGGGAGCGATCTAGCGACGCTCAGTAGAACTTACAGTGGACGCCGGGAGAACCCCTCTTCATTCTAGCAGGCACCATCCCTCATTCACCTTCGAGAGGGCCTGAAAACCGCCGGGGCGCGGGATCATCTCCGTGATGAGAGAGTGGGCAGGATAAATATGAGCTCTGTCACGATCAGTTCGATTACCTTCGCGTTCGCTTTTGGTGGCGCCATGCTCGGCATGTTGCTTCGGACCGTTTTGCCCGACCACCATATGAATTCTGATTCGAAAGACGCCGTCAAGGTAGCGATGGCGCTGGTCTCGACAATGTCAGCGCTTGCTCTTGGCATGCTGATCGCCTCTGCCAAGTCCTCATACGACACTCAGAAGAACGAGCTTACGGATATGTCCAGCAAGGTGATCATGCTCGACCGCGTCCTGGCACATTACGGCCCGGAATCGAAGGAAGCCCGCGATCAGTTGCGCAACTCTGTTAGAGGCGCCATTGATCAGATGTGGTCGAAAGACCGCACCGGTCTTTCTCAAACGGCGCCGTCGTCTGCCAGCTCCGAAGATTTATACGATAAGATACTGGCACTTTCGCCGGAGACCGATGCCCAACGCTCGATTCAATCCCAGGCATTGAGCATTGTAATCAGCCTCGGGCAAATACGTTGGTTGATGTATGAACAGAGAGCCGGTTCGGGTTCCGCACCGTTAATGTCGGTGTTGGTTTTCTGGCTCACAGCCCTTTTCATCAGCTTCGGCCTCTTCGCCCCTCGGAACGCGACGGTCTTCGCCACCTTGCTTATATCCGCGATATCTGCTTCCTTTGCGATCCTCCTGATCTTGGATATGTCCACACCCTACGCTGGCCTGATTCGGCTCTCCGACGCCCCGCTCCGCGCTGCCTTCGCGCATCTCGGCCAGTAACGAGGAAGTTCAGAACCAATACAAAACGATGGGTCGCGCGCCTGGCGGCAGCGACGTCTGGCAAGGCAGTCAATTAGGAAACGAGCGAATCGCTTCCGCGGAAATGCACAATGTTTTCCGGACAGCGATCACTATTGCAGTCTTGCATTTTCGGATTTGGCAGCGATAAGGACGGGGACCTCAGGGTCGGCGTCTTTCCAGAGCGAAAGAAAATCCTGATACGCCGCCCTTGCTTTCACAATATCACCCTGCAGCACATAGGCGCGGGCAACGCCTAGATGCGCCAGCGCTCCAATGGGCTCGTCAGTCACAACCCCACGATGGTTGAGGATTTTCTCGAACTCGGCGGCAGCCTCCTTGCCTTGATGCGCTGCCAAATATGTTTCTCCGCGCACATAAACGGAATATAGGGAGGGCATAAATGAGGAATCGCCTGGTTGCCCAAACTCAAAAGGAGCAGCAATGTCGAGAGCCTCGATTGCCCCCGAAGAATCATGGTGGTCGACTGCGAGTTGGGCGCGGATTGTTGGCAGGTAGTTGAATTTCACGATTGTGTCTTGAGGAAAACTGTTGGCTAGGTTGTACGCAAGTGTTTGCGCCCGCGCAACATCTCCAGAGAGCGCCAGAGCTAGCGCGGTGGCGAACTCCACGTCGTGTGCGTTCGTTGAAAGCTCCAGAGCCGCATCGACGCGCTGGAGAGCTGCAGCAGGGTTGCCGAACAGCGCTTCCCGCAGGGCTGCCTCTGCCTCATAACCAGCTGCCGTCTCGTTTTCGCCTGCATGCCTAGCGGAGGCTGTTGCCTCGCGAGCAAATTCGCGAGCCTTTTTCAGCCGCCCCGAATAAGCCGCAGAGTCGGCTTCGACAGCCAACAGAATGTCTTCCACTGCCGGCTTGCCCGCTGCCCAAGCCACTTGTTGCGCCATCCCGGCCGGCTCGTCCTCCAGGAAAGCGATCTGATATAAATAGACGCAGAGGAACGGGGAGTCCAGCTTCTTTAGCCGCGCTTCTCTGGCCGTGGATTTGGCGGCACTGAGACGATCGAGCCTTAGATAGTTCTGAACGAGGTTGGCATATCGCAAACTACTCTCGGGATGCAGAAGAAGGGCCTCACGCGTTTCTACTAGGCCTTTTTCATATTGTCCTAGATGATAGCCGTACAGCAGACCTAGATTGCCTGCCGGCTTATCCTCTCGAGGATAGACCTGAGCCCACTGTTCATACACCTTTCGGGCACCGTCCAGATCGCCGGTTACAAGATCCAGGTAATAAGAATCGATATAGAATTTCTCTCTATCGCTTACCCGTTCGCTCAGTTCGTAGGCCCTTCGAGTCATCTCCGCACCGCGGCCCCGCTCGCCCAGATTCTGATAGCTTGTCCCGAGTAAAGCATAGGCAATGGCAAATTTCGGGTCGAGTTGAACGGCTCGCTCGAAGAAAGGAATGGCTGCTTCATCGCCTTTTTCATCCTTCGTTCTATACCCCGAGCTGTAGGCGTGCAGCGCCTCGAGCGAGGGTGTCGTGGCCTGCTCGACAGGTGTGTCGTACTTCTCGATAGAATTAAGAGATTCACCTAACTGCTTGCGCAGATGTGTGGCCGCCTGCGAAAGCGCTCCGAGCACCTGCTCCTTACTCGCGGCCTCCACCTGTTCGTGTGCCAACATCGCGCCGCTGTGTCCGTCGGCTGCCACAAGGGTGAGAACATAATGGCTTCCCATCGGGGCGATTTTCCCTGAGATGTATGCTTTCAGTCCTTCGCGTTCGCAGATTTCTCGTCCCATTTCTGGTGTGATCCGAACATCGGCGGGCCGCCCCATCATTTGTAGCGTTCGCCGCACTTCTGGCCCCGGCAACAAGGTTAAGAATGGTGACTGCTGCAGCTGCACCGCCAAACCCTCCCGAAGCGTGCCATCGAAGACCGGATCTTCGGTCTTGTTCTCGAAATCGGCTAGCACCACCGTGTCCTTGTCCGTCAGTTTGGGCGCCGTCCGCGAACGCCAATATAAGCCTCCGGCGGCGAGGGTTATGGTCAGGATCAACGCCAAGGGAAGCAGGAGTATCCAACGCGGATGCCGCCCTGCCTCTCTGATTGCTGGTTGCGAAAACGCTGCTGCGCCGTTTTTCCTTGGGCGCAGCCCGCACGGGCGTGCCACAAGGTCCTCCTCGGTTATAAGCGCTCGGCCCGGGTCACTGTCGCGCTTGAGCCGTTTCAGTTCCGCACGCATGTCAGCCACATTTTGGTAGCGCAGATTGATGTCCTTTTCCATCGCTCTGCTAATGATATGTTCAAGTTTTGGAGGAACCGCAGGATTGAGACGAACCGGTGCTGGTGGAGTGCGATTTAAAATGGCTTCCCTAATCAGTCCCGAGCTTTCTCCTCGGAACGGCATGGTCCCTGTCGCCATTTCATAGAGAACCGCGCCAAAAGAAAATATATCCGTCCGCGAGTCCAATTCCTTCGCGCGCACTTGCTCCGGAGACATGTAATACACTGTGCCCACAGCGCTCCCCGGACTAGTCAGGTGGTCCGCGCTTGCGCCTAAATGTGTCCCCAAATTCGGCTCCGCCCTCGGAACAAGATTTGCCTTTTCCTGGGGTCACTTTCGCCAGTCCAAAATCCAGGATTTTGGCATGACCGCGCTTCGTTATAAAAATATTGGCGGGCTTAATGTCGCGATGAACGATGCCCTCTGCATGCGCGGCCTCGAGTGCATCCGCAATCTC
>DATDHE010000180.1:0-13300 GCA_036521695.1 Candidatus Acidiferrum sp.
ACGACACGCGGGCGGAAGTTCTAGGGATTCATTTTGAGGGCCCGTTTCTGAGCCCGGCAAGACGGGGAGTGCATCCGACGGAATGGCTGAAGCTGCCTTCGGCGGAACTTCTCGAGAAATTTCTACAGGCAGCGGCAGGAAACGCGCAGATTTTGACGATTGCACCTGAATTGCTCGGCGCCATGCCGTGCATCGACGCGGCGCGGAATGCGGGAATGGTCGTGGCCATGGGCCACACGGATGCGACTTACGAACAAGCTCGCGCGGCGATTGCGCATGGGGTTCGGCATGCAGTGCACGTTTATAACGCCATGCGGCCCTTTTCTCATCGCGACAGCGGCGTGATTGGCGCGGTGTTCACTTCACCCGAGGTGAGTGCGGAGCTGATCGCCGACGGCGTGCACGTGGACGAAACCGCCATGAAAGTGCTACTACAAGCGAAAGGGCCCGAGCGCATGATCCTGGTGAGCGACGGTACTTCGGCAACTGGGATGCCGGATGGAAAGTACATGCTTGGACAATTGGAAGTTATCGTGAGCGGAGGAGTCTGCCGCAACTCGGAAGGAAAGCTTGCGGGCAGCACGCTGACGCTGGACAGAGCGCTAAGAAATATTGTGGGGTTAGGGATTCCGCTCGCGGAAGCGGTGCGCATGTTGACGCTGAACCCTGCCGCGCTGCTCGGAATTGAATTCAAGAAAGGCGCGCTGCGGGTCGGCGCAGACGCGGACATAGTTCTGCTGGATGAAGAATTGCGACTGACAAAGGTTTGGGTGCGTGGGGCGGCTGTGGAATAGACCTAGCCAACGACGGCCCCCCGACCGGGTCGGGCGCCTTTACGAAGAAAAAAGACGGCTGGAGATCACGGATTTAGCGGAATGTTGAGATTCTCGGCCAATTGTTCGGCATCGAAGGGGCTGCACGCAAAGTAGCGTCCGCCGATTTCCAGCGTTGGAATCTTTCGTTTTCCGTCGTTGGCTTTGATGACGATTTCCTCCGCAGACGAGTCTTCTTCGATATTCACTTCGTGAAATTCCACGCCGCGCTCTTTCAAGAATAACTTTGCGCGCCTGCAGTCCGGGCACCAGGGGGCGCTGTACATGGTCAGCGTTTCCATCGAAGACTCCAAGCAGATTAGATGCGAGACAGCGGAGAGCGTCGCAAAAGACGCGGGAAATGTGCTGCATTCGGCAATCTCAGCCGGGCTCAGCGAATTTCGAAAGGAACGCCGCGATACTTGCGCGCGACCTGGATTCGAATGACGGCGCGCTGCAGGGCGATAAAAGCGCGGTCCCAATCGATATTCGGATCGTTCGTGGCCAAGCGCTGTTCTGCACGGGCTTTTGCCGCTTCCGCTCGAGCTAGGTCAATCTCCGCGGCGCGCTCGGCTGTTTCCGCCAGCACGGTGACGCGGTCGCCTAAGACTTCGGCAAAGCCCTGGAGGATGGCGAGAACTCCGCTGGGATTTGTGCCAGCTCCGCGATAGACCAGCTCCCCAATACCGATCTCGGTCATCAGCGGCGCGTGTCCCGGCAAAATGCCGAGCTCGCCTGCCGCTCCGGGCATCACGACCTCGACGACGCTTTCGCGCAGAAACTGCCGCTCCGGCGTGACGATGATCAGCTCGATGGAATCCGGAAGCATTTTGCTTAGACGCCCGCTTTCATTTTTTCCGACTTCGCTATGGCTTCATCAATCGTGCCAACCATGTAAAACGCCTGCTCGGGAATGTCGTCGTACTTGCCTTCGACGATTTCCTTGAAGCTGCGGACCGTGTCGGCAATTTTGACGTACTTGCCTTCCAGTCCTGTGAACTGCGCCGCCACGAACATCGGCTGCGAAAGGAAGTTTTCGATTTTGCGCGCGCGCGCCACGGTGCGCTTGTCTTCGTCGGAAAGTTCCTCGATACCGAGAATGGCGATGATGTCCTGCAGATCCTTGTAGCGCTGGAGAATCGATTTCACGCCGCGGGCAACGGCATAATGCTCCGCGCCCACGATGCGCGGGTCGAGAATGCGCGAGTAACTGGCTAGCGGATCGACGGCAGGATAAATGCCGCGCTCGACGATCTGGCGGCTGAGGTTTGTAGTGGCGTCCAAGTGCGTAAACGTCGCGGCCGGAGCGGGATCCGTGTAGTCGTCGGCAGGGACGTAAATGGCTTGCACGGACGTAATGGATCCGGACTTTGTCGAAGTGATGCGTTCCTGCAATTCGCCAATTTCTGTGTTGAGGTTCGGCTGGTAGCCGACAGCGGAAGGCATGCGGCCGAGAAGCGCGGAAACTTCCGAGCCGGCTTGCACGAAACGGAAAATGTTGTCGATGAAGAGGAGAACGTCGAGATGCTCTTCGTCGCGGAAATATTCCGCGACCGTCAGTCCGGTCAGGCCGACGCGGAGACGCGCGCCAGGCGGTTCGGTCATTTGCCCGTAGATTAGTGCGGCGCGGGATTTCTCCGAATTGCCGGGAACGACGACGCCAGCTTCCTGGAATTCCAGCCAAAGATCGTTTCCTTCACGCGTGCGCTCTCCGACACCCGCGAAGACCGACACGCCACCGTGCTGCATCGCAACGTTGTTGATCAATTCCTGAATGAGAACAGTCTTGCCGACACCAGCGCCGCCGAACAATCCGATCTTTCCGCCTTTCAAAAAGGGCTGAATCAAATCGATGACCTTGATGCCGGTCTCAAACATTTCGAGAGTTGTCGACTGGTCGGAGAGCAACGGCGCGGGGCGATGAATGGGATAGTTCGTCTTGCTCGTTAGTGGACCGAGCTGGTCGACGGGTTTGCCGAGAACGTTCATCACGCGGCCAAGCGTAGGGCGTCCGACAGGAACAGTGATTCCCGCTCCAGTGTCGACTGCTTTCATGCCGCGAACCAGGCCCTCCGTCGGCTCCATGGCAACGCAGCGCACGCGGCCTTCGCCCAGATGCTGCTGCACTTCGGCGGTGACATCGATCGGCTCGGGAACGCTGAAGCCCTCACTCGTGATGCGAACCGCGTTATAAATCGAGGGCAAGTGCCCTGACTCGAATTGCACGTCGAGCACTGGTCCAATGACCTGGACGATGTGGCCGACGGCTGCTTGTTTCTCTGCCATGCATTCTCCTACGCGGTAGACGAAGCTCCGCTAACAATCTCAATGATTTCCTTCGTTATAGCTGCCTGGCGCACCTTGTTCATGTGCAGCGTAAGGGCTTCGATGACCTCGCCGGCGTTTTTCGTAGCGGATTCCATTGCGGTCATGCGTGCGGCGTGCTCTGCCGCGGAAGATTCCAGCATGGCACGGAGAATCTGCGTTTCGATGTAGCGCGGCAGCAGCTTATCGAGAAGCTGTTCCTTGGGTTGTTCGTAGATGTAATCGACCTGTGCGGAGCCTTTTTCGCTGGCGGATTCTTCGTCGGCACGCATCGCTTCGACTGGCAGCAATTTTTCGAGTACCAGGTTCGGCGTCATTACGGTCTTGAATTCGCTGAATACGATGTAAACCGCGTCCGCTTCTTCCTTGGCGTAAAGATCGGTCACAACGGAAGCAATGTCCCGCGCAGTTCCGAAATTGACTTGAGCTAGAACGTTTACATATTCGGCCGGAAAATGAAATCCCGCCTTTCTCAGCGCGTCACGGCCCTTTTTCCCAACCGGAATTACGGAAAGCTTTTTGCCTCGATGAGGACGAAAAAACTCATTGGCCTTGCGCAGAATATTTGAGTTGAAAGCCCCGGCGAGACCGCGTTCGCCGGTCAAAACAATAACGAGAATTTTTTCTTCAGGGCGATGCGCAAGCAGCGGATGCTCGGGCTGATCGATGCGCGACATGATGGAGCGCAACACGCGCGCGAGTTCCTTCGCGTAGGGCCGCGCTGCAAGAGCCGCTTCCTGCGCGCGGCGCAAGCGCGCCGCAGCGACGAACTTCATCGCACGGGTAATTTGCTGGGTGTTCTTCACCGAGCGGATGCGGCGCCGGAAATCGAGAAGTGTGGGCATGATGGTTCGTTACGTTTGCGGCCTCAGCTGGCGGCGGCCGCGGCTACGGAAGCCGTGAAGCGCTCCTTGAATCCGTCGACGGCGGTTTTAATCTCCGCCCTGATGCCATCGTCAAGAGCCTTTTTTGTCGCGACGTTCTTCAACACCGAGGGATAGTTGGTCTCGACGAATTGCAAAAATTCGCTCTCGAAACGACGGACGTCAGCGACGGGCACACTGTCCATAGCGCCGCTCGTTGCGATGTAAATGCTGAGCACTTGTTTTTCAACAGAAAGCGGCGCGTACTGATCCTGCTTCAGAATTTCGGTGAGGCGCTGACCGCGTGCGAGCTGCGCTTGCGTGACTTTGTCGAGCTGATCGGAACCAAATTGCGCGAAAGCGGCCAGAGCGCGGTATTGCGCCATGTCCAGACGCAGAGTGCCGGCCACCTGGCGCATGGCCTTGATCTGCGCGTTGCCCCCGACGCGGCTCACGCTGATACCAACGTTAATGGCGGGACGAATGCCGGCATTGAAAAGATCGGCTTCCAGGTAAATCTGCCCGTCCGTAATGGAAATCACGTTGGTCGGAATGTACGCCGAAACGTCGCCGGCCTGCGTTTCAATCACCGGTAGCGCCGTGAGCGAGCCCCCTCCCAACTTGTCGTTGAGTTTCGCGGCGCGTTCCAGCAAGCGCGAGTGAAGATAAAACACGTCGCCAGGGAAGGCTTCGCGGCCAGGCGGGCGGCGCAACAACAAGGATATTTCACGATAGGCTTGCGCGTGCTTGGAAAGATCGTCATAGAAGGCGACTGCGTGACGTTTGTTGTCGCGGAAATATTCGCCCATGGCGCACGCGGCGTAAGGAGCGATGTATTGCAGCGAGGCCGGCTCCGCGGCGCTGGACGCCACCACGATGGTGTAGTCCATAGCGCCCGCGTCTGTGAGCGTCTTCACCACCTGAGCAATCGTCGAGCGCTTTTGCCCGATGCCGCAATAAATGCAAATAACGTCTCCGCCCTTTTGATTGATGATGGTGTCGAGAATGACGGCGGTCTTGCCGGTCTGGCGGTCGCCGATGATCAGCTCGCGCTGGCCACGGCCGATGGGGATCATGGCGTCGATGGGCTTGATACCAGTCTGCAGAGGCTCGCGAACGGGCTGCCGATCGAGCACGCCCGGAGCTAGCTTTTCGAGCGGGTTACGCTGCTTCGAAATGATGGGGCCATTTCCGTCAAGAGGTTCGCCGAGTGGATTGACCACGCGACCAACCAGGGCCTCGCCTACAGGCACGGACATAATGGTATTCGTCCGCTTGACGACGTCGCCCTCTTGCAATTCCGAGGACTCGCCGAGAAGCACAACGCCGACTTCTTCCTCTTCGAGGTTGAGCGCAATGCCGAAAATGTTTTTCGGAAAAGCGAGCATCTCACCCGCCATGACTTTTTCGAGGCCGTGAACGCGCGCGATTCCATCACCGACGCTGATAATCGCGCCGACTTCGTCGACCGAAACGGTCTGCTCGTAGTTCTCAATCTGCTCGCGCAGAATCTTGCTGATTTCGTCCGCCTTGATGTTCGCCATGCCTGCTCCTGACCTCTATTCCGCCGCGAGACGCGCGCGCATTTCGTTCAAGCTGCTGCGTACCGAACCGTCATAAATCGTATCGCCCACGCGTACAACGGCGCCGCCCATCAGCGCCGGGTCCAGCGAATACTTTGCCTGGATTTTCTTGCCTGTAAGGCGTTCGAGAGTTTGAGCGAATTTCTTTTTTTGCGCCGCGCTCAGCTCGACGGCGGAAGAAATCTCCGCCTCGGCGATGCCTTGACGTTGCCGGATAACGTCCTGAAAAGCCGCAAGGATTTCCGGCAGGATATGCGTACGTTGATGGTCCGCGATGACAAAGAGAAAATTGCGAATGATCTTGCCCGCGCCGATACGCGCCGCGATTTTTTCGATGACGCCATGCTTCGCCTCGCGCGGCACGCCCGGACTCGTCAGAAAATTTCGCAACTCGCTCGACACAGCAAAAGCAGTGGCAAAATCGCCCAACTGTTTCAGGGCTGCATCGGCAGCGCTCTGAGCCAACGCGGCGTCCGCAAGCGCGTTGGCGTATTGCAGGCTGGCGGACTTCAATTCGGCCTCCCTTCGAGGCTTTTCACGAAAGTATCCACCAGCGATTCCTGCGCCGCGGGCGTGAGCTGCTTGGCAAGCAGGCTTTCGGCGCCGTCCACAGCAAGCGCTGCCGCCAGCGCCTTCAATTCCAACCGGGCGGCCCGCTCCGCCGCTTCAATTTCCGCATGAGACGCGATGCCAACTTTCTGCGCATCGCTTTGGGCAAGCCTGCGGATGCGTTCACCTTCCTCGGCAGATTCACGTTTTGCAGTGGCCTCAAGCACAGCGATTTCCTGCTTCAGATTCGCCAGCTTAGCCTCAGCTTCGCGGAATTGGCGTTCCGCCTCTTCTTTTGAGGCCGTTGCTTTGGTGATTGCCGAATTGATCTTGTCTGCGTTGCTGCGGAACCAAGCAGGCAATTTCCTCGCAAAGAGCCAGATCAAGGCCAACGCAACGATCGCGAAATTGATCCACTTGAAAACCTCAGTCATATGCTCCGTCGCAGAACTCCCACCTTCTTCCGCCGCGTGCGCGCCCAGAGTGGCGCAGAAAAAGGCAACGACCAAACTTGAGATAACGCACAGCCGCCCGGTTTGCCGAGCCTTTTCCTGCTTCAAAGGGATGGGCTTCATCTCGCCTCTCTTGCCGAGCTGCCGGGACGGGGCGGCGATTGCAGAATGCGCCGGGCAATTTCCGCGGAAAGTTGTGAGACCGTAGCTTCGATTTCGCGGCGGGCCGCAGCGAGCTCGCTAGCAATTCGTGCTTTGCCAGCGGCAACCTGCGCGGCAGCTGCAGCGCGAGCCTCTTTGATCAGCGCGGCGCGCTCATCGAGCACCTTCTTTCGCGCGGCTTCCTGTTCGGCGTAAACCTGCCCGCGGGCCTGCTTCAGGGCGTTCTGGTACTGCTTGACCCTTTCGATGGCGGCAGCCTTAGCGGCTTCCGCAGCCTTCTGTGCGCCCACGGTCCGAGCATCGCGCTCAGCCATGACCACAAGCAGTGGCTTAAAGAAAGTAGTCCGCAAGATGAAGTAAAAAAGGAGGATGATCAGGACTGTAGGCACAGCCTGAAGGAAGAGTTCTCCCAATTGGCGAACAATTTCTTGCATTAAGTTGTGGAGCCTAAAACTCGCTTTGGGGCCACGGACCGGCCACCGGATTGGCAGCCGCGCCGCGCCCCCTACCCAAGAAGGGGCTATACGGTGGGCCTGTCGCTGCCTATGTAAACAGTATTTTATAACATCCGTCAGCGCCTTGCGTCAACGTTGCGGGGGACCGCCTGTTTGGCTGGGTTTGGCTGTGTTCAGAGCGTTGGCGGCCGCGAAAACTTCGTGAATGGCGGCCACGATCGTGTCCGGCCGTTCAAACGGGATCATGTGATCGCTGTCAGGAACCATGATTCGCTTACCATGCGTCGAGAGCTGGGACTCCTTGACTTGCAGATCGTTGACCCAGACTTCGTGGAAGTCGTCGAAATCCTTCTTTGGAAATCCCGCGGGCAACTGGGAGGCATCCGCCGATTTGCCCGCCGTCAGCACGACGAGTGGTTTATCGCCAAGATTGCCGGCTGCGCGGACTTCCTTGGCGCTCTCCGCCAATGAACCCAATTCCGAAGCGGACGCGTCAATGAACTTGGGCTGCATCTGCAGATAAAGCATTTCCTGTCCAAACTCCTTCGACACACCCGGAGCTTCGCCCTGGTTGCGCTGAGCGAATCGCGCAACACCGAAGCGGATCAGGAGCGGGGCAAGCATTTGCTGGCGTTTAAGATCCTGAATCGATTTTTTCATGAAGGCTTGAATAGCCGCAGACATGCGGTCGTTTTGATCTTCGTGCGAGGCATCCACCAGCACCATCCCAACGACATCGCCAGGGTATTGGCCGTTATAAACGCGCACATTGTATCCGCCGAAGGAATGCCCAACCAAAATGTACGGTCCCTTTTCGTTCGCGGCTTCGAGGAGCGCGTGCAGCTCTTTCACAATCTGGATGCTCGTGCGTGGTCCGGGGCTGGCGCCACTCCAGCCGTAGCCCGCGCGATCGTAAGAACAGACGCGCGTGAATTTGGCGATTTCCGTCTGCACGGGATTCCATCCGATCGCAGGAACGCCCAGTCCACTGTCCAAAATTACAGTCGGACTGCCTTGTCCCCGGCAATCGATGCTCAGGGTCAAGTTGTCGAACGCCGGGCCAAGCGAGACCGATTTGCCCTGCTGCGGGAACCTGCGCGCGTCCGCTCTGTTTCCGAGTGCTTGGTAACACGCGCCCATAGCTGCAGCCATAATGACGAGCGCAAGCAGGCCAAGCAGTCCCCGGCCAATCCAGCGCTTCACGCGCCCGGTGCGGTGCGGCGCAATTGTTGCAGTCTCGTGCTCCAAGGTGTTCTCCTCGCGTGAAACATCTGATGCAATTTCGATAGGCGGATATTAGACCTCGCTGCGCAGGGCGTCAACGAGAGTAGGAGGCAGCGCGGAATTTGGGATTTGAAGAATTCCCAAATGTTCCAATGAACCCTAAAGCGGCTTGTGGCGAGTGCCCTCATCCTCACGGACTGGTTGTCGCGGTGTTGAAGGCACGGGGTCGTAGACGTAGCGGATGTCGAGAGGCGTATTCGATCGGCCCATGGTGAAGCGCACTGTTTCGAAAAGCTGCGTGCCGTCGTAGGACAATTCAAACGTGCGGCTCATTTTGCCGCCGTGCGGACTCTTCTCGTCGGTGACCAGCCGGGGGCCATCCCAATGCGCCGAAATCTCTTGATAGCTGTCGTCCTTTGCGTCGGACTTCTGAATCTTGCGACCGTCCGTAAACAAGGCTAGCTTGCGATTCTGGTCATCTGTGAGGTCGACTTCCGGATTTTGCGGATCTTTTTGAGCAAGCGTCAAGGAGTTCGCCGGCGAAATCGCTTTCTGCATACGCAAGCGCTCCTCGTCGCTCTCTCCGCCTCGATTCCCGCCAATTCCGCCGTGGCCACCAATAGGAAAGCCGCCAATGCTCACGCCGCTGCCGCTTCTCGATCCACTCCCTCTGTTTGCGGTGGCGTCTTGCATTTTCTTGTTGGGATCGTCGCTTTCGTCTTGGTTAAGCTTCCATTGACCAAAGAGGGAAGTCCGGGTTTCGGCCCGCGGTTGCGGATTTGGCTGGTTGGCCGTCGAAGAGGGCGAAGTCCGCGGCGGTGCGGCCGGCAACGGTCCAGCAGGCGCTTGTGCGCAAAGAGAATTAGGAATGATGAGTACCGCCACCACCAGAAAGCCAAAAGTCAGAAAAATGGATGAGATTGGAGACTTCATGTCGGCCCCTCGCCAATAGTGATAATTCCCACTTCGAGCGAGGAAAGTTCCGCTGTCCTTCTGAGGATCAGAGTTTTCATTTGCTCGAGAAAAATCACGTGAAAAGACCGGCCTCAGGCAATTGTGAGCCGATGGTTAAGATCCAGGATGCGGGGCAAAAGGGCGAGAGCGCCGAGTTCGCGGAAACGCGCAGCGCGTTTGCGGTACTCAAATGTTCCCGGCGGCAATATCGCCATGAAGGGAACAAGCGCATCACGAGCCGCCAGGGCGTCATCAACGTTATCGCCGACGTAGAGCGCCGTGCGAGGATCGCGCCTGCCAAGAATTTTCAGCAGGCCATCAGGATGTGGTTTCTTCCGCTTGACGTCGTCCATTGTGATGACGCTTCGAAAATGCCGCGTGGCGGGCCAACGGTCAAACGTATAGGAGAATTCCTGCCGCGTACGTCCGGTAAAAAGATTCAGTTCGAAACGCCGCGCCCAGCGCGCGATCTGCTGGGGCGTAACCACCAGCTTTTCCTTGCGGACATTGCCGCCCTTGCCATTTTTGCCCCAGTAAAACTGCTGAAACGCCTCGCGAGCTTGCTCATAGGTTGTAGGCCACCCGAGCGTAGTGGCCCAATTCGACACCATGTTCCAATCATCGTTGTTGCCGGGTTTGCTCTTCCATTTGTGGAGTTCGGCCCACGTAACTCGTTTACCGGTGATGAAATGCATCGTTTCAAGCCCGGAAAGCCAATAGGAGCGGCGAACGTCGACCAACACGCCGTCGACGTCAAATATGAGGATTTTCGGAAGCGCGATGGCTTTCGAAGGGGGCACTCAAGAATTTGAGCAGAAAATTTCCTCTAGGGCAACGTGTCGCGTTCACTTGCCGTCCGCTTTCCTCCGTTCGCGAGGCGGGCCAGCTGCACACGCCGTGCGGTTCCTCGTTTGTTTATGGACACATCTCTCCCCAACACCGACCTGTGTCCTAGTTGCGCAAGTTGCGCACGGAATCGTGCCCTCGCTTGCCTCCGCTACCGCCTCGCGAAGCACTCCGCCTCGTCGAAACCCGGTATGATTGTCGGAGCCAGAACGGCCTTGCTACAATCACGCGCAGAAGCGCCGCGGCTCGGAAAGAGGAATGAATGGCTGGATTTGCCGGTGTCGACTTCATCGATTTTGATTCGCAGTTGAACGACGAAGAGAAGCTCGTCCGGCAAACAGCGCGGCGATTCGTCGACAACGAGATTATTCCCATCATCGAAAAACACAGCCGCGAGGGCACGTTTCCGAAACACCTTGTTCCGCAACTTGGGGAACTGGGATTTTTCGGGGCGAATTTGCAGGGTTACGGCTGCGCGGGAATGTCCAACGTGGCCTATGGCCTCGTGACGCAAGAACTGGAGCGCGGAGATTCCGGATTGCGAAGTTTCGTCTCTGTGCAAAGCGCGCTGGTGATGTATCCCATTCATGCGTATGGAAGCGACAAGCAAAAAGAGAGGTGGTTGCCGCTGCTGCAGCAAGGCACAGCCATCGGCTGCTTCGGATTGACCGAGCCGCAGTTTGGCTCGAACCCCGGCGGGATGCTTACGCGCGCGATGAAAAAAGGCGCGAGCTACGTATTAAATGGCGAGAAGATGTGGATCACCAGCGGCTCGATTGCGGACGTCGCGGTGGTCTGGGCCAAGTGCGAGGATGAAAAAATCCGCGGGTTCCTCGTGGAAAAGGGCACACCGGGATTCAAAGCGTGGGATGTGCACGGAAAATGGTCGTTGCGGGCGTCGGTGACTTCTGGGCTGGCGTTCACCGACTGCGAAATTCCAGAAGAAAATCTGCTGCCGAACGTGGTCGGCTTGCAAGGCCCACTGGGCTGCCTGAATCAGGCCCGCTATGGAATTGGATGGGGAGCGCTAGGCGCGGCGATGGCTTGTTACGACACAGCCTTGCAGTATGCAAAGACGCGGAAACAATTTGCGAATAAGCCTATCGCTTCGCATCAGCTCGTTCAGGAAAAGCTGGCGTGGATGATCACGGAGATTGTGAAGGGACAATTGCTGGCGTTGCACGTCGGGAGGCTGAAGGACAGAAGCAAAGTCGATTTCTCGCACATCTCCATGCTGAAGATGAACAACGTGGCCATTGCCCTCGAGACAGCCCGGAAGGCGCGCGATATTCTCGGTGCCAACGGTATCGTAGACGATTACTGCATCATGCGGCACATGAACAACCTAGAGAGCGTTTATACGTATGAAGGGACGAACGACATTCACAAGCTGATCATCGGAGAGAAGATCACTGGAATTTCTGCATTCGTGTGAGCGGAAGAGGAGACAGACGAAGTCTTTCCCACTATAGTCAACCGATCTTGCCGGACGTTGCATCTTGTATGCTGTAGGGACGCAGTGTACGGAGTACCATGCTCATCGAGTTTGACTCGGCAGCAATGGGCACGACGTTTCGTGCAACTATAGGAGACAGCTTCATGAAGGTATCTGCATTCACAGACCGTCGTTCTTTCCTTCGAGCTGTCGCATGTCTTTTGGTCCTTTTTACCTCCCTGGCCGGAATGGCTCGGGCGCAGGGAAAGACCGCGTCTGAAGCGAAACAAAAGATTCGCGCCATCACTGCGTTTGTGCTCTTGGACCGCACGCAATATCAGCAACAAATCGCGGACGCGGTGAAAATGCTCAAGTACGCGCGAACGATCTTTGAGTCGCGCGGCTTTGAGGTACAAACAATCCGGATCGCCACGCAACCGTTCCCCGAGTACACAAAAGGACTGACGGACGCCCAAGCGGTGGCGTTCTTCAAGGAGTACGACCTGCTCGCAACGAAGGACGGTTTTGACGCGGCGATTGGGCCGGCTATGTTGAACCCCACGGATTCCACGGCGCAAGCAGACCTGCTCGCGGATATCCTGCTTAATACGAAAAAGCTAAACGGCAGCGTGCTAGTGGGCGCGGACGACGGTGTACGCTGGCCTGCGGTCGGTGCCGCGGCGCGCGTCATGAAACGGCTCGAAGACACCGAGCATAGCCAGGGCAATTTTCGATTTGCGGCCATCGCCATGGTGCCTCCGCTGACGCCGTTTTTCCCTGCCGCCTATCACACGGGATTCGGTCATCAATTCGCGATCGCCTTTGAATCAGCCAACATCGTCGCGGCGGCGTTCAAGGATGCTCCGGATCTCGCAACGGCCAGGCGCCGCTTGATGGACGCTTTGGGTAAAGTGGCGTTTGAGGCGGAAGGGCAAGCGGGACGGGTCGATTCGGAGACCGGCTGGGCTTACATGGGAATCGACCTATCGCCCGCTCCCTTGAAGGATGTTTCGATCGGAGTAGCAATCGAAAATCTAACGACCCTGCCCATGGGCTCCAGCGGGACACTTACGGCGGCAGCAACTATCACTTCAGCGATAAAGGAAATCCAGGTAAAGCAAACTGGCTACTCCGGACTGATGTTGCCGATCCTCGAAGATTCTAGGCTCGCACAACGATGGAGCGAGGGACGCATTTCGATCGACGCTCTGCTGAGCTACAGCGCCGTGTGCGGCACTGGTCTTGATACTGTGCCTCTCCCAGGGGACATCAGTGCAGAACAACTTTCGCTCATCATCGGCGACATGGCCAGCCTCGCTGTGAAATGGCACAAGCCTCTTTCGGCGCGTTTGTTTCCCGTTCAGGGCAAGGGTCCTGGGGAAAAGACGGAGTTGGACAGTCCGTTCCTGGTGAACGCCACCATCCAGCCTTTGGAAAAGAAATGATCTCGAGTAAGTATGGTCCCAAGAAATGTGAGGGGAATCTCTATCGAGTGGTTGGTGGCGCTGGATTCCCCGCTCACACTGGACCTCTGTCCGTTGTCGTGACTGAGAGAGAATTTTTCCAATCGCTTTTTATGAAAACTTTCTTCCACAGGCTTGCACAAATTTCCACAGAGTTTTCGTGAGATAACTCTTGCC
>DATDHE010000181.1:0-2422 GCA_036521695.1 Candidatus Acidiferrum sp.
GGTGGGCCTAGTGCTTCTCGTGGCCTGCGTCAACATCGTGAACTTGCTTCTGGCGCGCAACGCTGTGCGCCAAAAGGAAATTGCCCTTCGCGTGACGCTCGGCGCTAGCCGCTGGCGGCTGCTGGCGCAGCTTCTGACGGAGAGCATTCTGCTTTCGCTGCTTGGCGGCGCACTGGGAATTTTCTTGGCCGCGGCGGGGCTTCGCGTGCTTGGTGCCTTCGTCCCGTCCGATCTCGCGAGCGTGAAAGAGACCGGGCTCAACGGGTGGGTGTTGGGCTTCACGCTGGCCGTTAGTTTTCTCGCGGGAATTGTCTGTGGATTGATTCCCGCCCTGCAAACCCTGCGGCAAGATTTACACGGCATTTTGAAAGAAGGAACGAGAACAGCGGGAGCGGCGGGCGGGCAAAAAATCCGCAGCCTCCTGGTCGTTTCCGAAATTGCGCTGGCGCTCATTCCGCTCGTCGGCGCGGGCTTGCTGGTTCGCAGCTTTCATCGGCTTGTGGAAGTCGATCCCGGTTTTCAGCGCGATCATATCCTGGCGATGGAAGTGGATCAGCCTCAAATGCCGATTCAGGAACAACTCAAGCTCACAAACGAGCAGCAGATTGAGCTTGCTCGCAAGCAGTCCCTTCAATTCGATGAGCTGGTCCAAGGAATTCAGGCGTTGCCGGGGACAAAAGCCGCCGGCGGAATTACAGTGCTGCCGCTCGGCTCGGCGATGAGGTCCGCGTCCAGGTTTGTCGTGGAAGGCCAGCCGCTTCCAGCAAATGGAGCCCGTCCCATCGCCGAGACGCGCGTCGCAAGCCCCGGCTATTTTGCGGCCATGGGGATTCCCCTCAGAATGGGCAGACCGCTGGACGCTCACGACTACGGCACCCAGAACATCTTGGTGAATGAAGCGATCGCGCAGAGATTTTGGCCCGCTGGCGATCCCATCGGCAAGCGCATCAATCTGTGTTCGCTCAATCCGACCCCTTGCTGGTCGACCATTGTCGGAGTGGTCGGGAACGTGCACCAATACGGCCTTGAAGCCCCGCCCACTCTGGATGTTTATTTCACCGGTGGTTGGACGCAGTACACGGTGATTCGAACGGCGGCTGATCCAGTGGCGCTCGCGCAAGCCGCGCTCGATGAAGTCCACAAATTCGATCCGAACTTGCCTGTGACGCACGTAGTCACGCTGGATAATCTGTTCTCCGACTCGGTTTCGCCCCGGCGATTCTCCACATTCCTTCTCGGAGTGTTCGCGGGCTTGGCGCTTCTACTCGCCGCAATGGGAATCTATGGCGTGATGAGCTACGTCGTCAGCTTGCGCACAAACGAAATTGGCATACGCATGGCGCTGGGCGCGCAGCCTCGCGATATCTGGCGTCTGGTGATCGGCCGCGGGGCGCAACTGGCTCTGGCCGGAGTCGCGTTCGGAATCGTTGGCGCATTTGCGCTAACCAAGCTGATCTCGAGTCTGCTCTATGGCGTGAAGCCCACCGACCCCACGACCTTTGGCGGTGTGGCGCTGCTCCTGGTGAGCGTCGCGCTGCTCGCTTGCTATGTTCCCGCGCGGCGAGCGGTGCGTGTCGACCCGATGGTAGCTCTGCGCTATGAATGATCCCCTCGAGCCGGTCTAAAGAATAACGAGCGGAAGACAACAAATTTGGCGATGGTATACTTGCGCGGCAGTTTCCCGGGCCTCGCGCCAAAGCCGCCATGGAAAGTTACGATCTCATCGTCCTGGGCTCCGGTCCCGCGGGACAACGCGCGGCGATTCAAGCGGTGAAGTTCGGCAAACGCGCGGCGCTAGTCGAAAAACTTGAAGTCATCGGCGGCACGGCGATCAACACCGGCACTATCCCCAGCAAGACAATCCGCGAAGCGGTCCTGCATCTGTCGGGCTTTCATTATCAAGGAATATACGGCGTGAACTACCGCGTGAAGGAACAGATCACTATGGCGGACCTGGCGTTCCGCGCACAGCACGTGATCAAAACCGAGATCGACGTAATCCGCGCACAGCTCTCAAGGAACGGGATCGAAGTTTTCACTGGCATGGGAAGCTTTGTTGACCCGCATCACGTAAGAGTCGTCGGTTCGCGTGGGCAAGCCGATTACGAAGCCGCAAACATAATTATCGCCACTGGAACCAAGCCGGCCTCGACATCGCTCGTTCCGTTCAACAACCGCACCATCATCAACAGCGATCAAATCCTACAGATGCCGGTAATTCCCAAGACGATGATTGTCGTGGGCGGCGGAGTGATCGGCGTGGAGTACACCTGCATGTTTGCCACCCTGGGCGTTCGCGTGACGCTGATCGAAAAGCGGCCCCGCCTGCTTGAGTTTGCCGACGCCGAGATGGTGGAAGCACTTTGCTACCATCTGCGCGACCGCCGCGTCACGCTGCGGCTCAACGAAGAAGTGGAAAGTG
>DATDHE010000182.1:0-4305 GCA_036521695.1 Candidatus Acidiferrum sp.
GAGAGAACGTCTGTAGAGCGGTTCGGCTTCGGCGAGCCTGCCCATTCCGGAAAAGCTGCGCCAAGTCATTCAGGTATACAGCTAAGTCGGGATGTTCTGGCCCAAGCACTTTTTCCTGAATGGCAATCGCCCGCGAGTACAACTCTTCCGTCTCGTGATAGCGGTTCATCGCGCGATACAGTTCGGCAAGATTGCTGAGCGGCATGGCTACCGCCGCGCTAGTTAGCGGGCCCTGACGCTCTCTCTTGCGTATCCAACGAGCGTTTGAGCAGCGCCTCCGCTTCGGGGAATCTGCCTACCAGGCGTTAGAGTCCGCCGAGCAGGCTCACACTGGCCGCGCCTGGATCGTCTGCGGAGTAGGCAGCCTCGCAAATTTCGAGCGCGCGCTTGAAGAGAGGTTCCGCCGCGGGATAGCGACCCATCTGGCGGTACAATTCGCCCAGATTGCTTAGCACGGGAGCTAGCGAAGGATCCTGGAAGCCGCGCGCCTTTTGCCAGATGTCGATCGACCTTTCATAGAGGGGCTCAGCCTCGGTAAATCGGTCGCGCTGCCTGTAAAGCTCAGCTAGGTTGTTTAGATTGGCTGCGAGGTGAGGATCCGCCGGACCAAATGTTTCTGCTTGCTGCAGGGCATTGGCATAGAGCTCCTCCGCCTCGGGGAAGTTCCTGTCCTGATAGGCTTTACCCGCCGCGGCCATCAGCGCGTCCCACGACGGCTTCTGAGCGAAGGACACGGAGCAGATGGCCAGGGCCCACGTGCAAAACAAAACGCCCACCCGGCTCCGCCTTAAGGCAGCGTCGTTCACGCCCCACCACCAGACAAACCGCGCAACTTTCAGAGGACCACCATCCAGAAGACGGAATTACGCGATTTGGACTCAAGTGTCGCCAATGTACCACAGGGAGTGAGGAGACGCGACGGTGAGGTTTGCCGACCGGGCGGGATATAGGCAAGAAGACCGTTCTATTCGGTCTTAAACATGGCTTTGGAGCCGGCGCCGCCGTCATCCTGAGAGGGCCGGGGATCCCGGCAGAAAATAAGGAAACTTTTTCTTCGCGAGCTTCGTATCTCTCTGCAAATGCCTAAAGGAGGCATCCGCTATGAGCATCCGCATTCGGCATCTGCTCCCCATAGTGGCTTTTCTGGCCGCCGCTTTCCTCTACGCGCCTTTAGCTGTTCAAGCACAAACAAGTGCAAGCCAATCAAGCACATCCATACATGGAGATCGCTGGCTGCACGTAAGGGTCATTAGCACCAATTCCAAGGGCGAAACCGTCCGCGTCAACGTTCCTCTCGAATTGGCTGAGAAAGTTCTGCCTGCTATTGACCACGACCGCTTACACAATGGCAAAGTTCGCATTGGTTGCATGGATTGCGATGGCGTGGATATTCGCACCATTTTTGAAGCGGTTCGCTCGAGCAAAGACGGCGAATTCGTGACCGTGCAGAGCAACGATGCGGACGTCAGCGTGATGAAAAAGGAAGGAATGTTGTTCGTTCACGTGCACGACAAGAACAAGCCGAAGCATTCGCAGGTCGAGGTCAAGGTGCCCATGAAGGTCGTGGAAGCGCTGCTTTCTGGTTCAAAAGACGAGCTGGACATTGTGGCCGGGCTGCATGCACTAGCATCTCAAGGCGATGTCGAACTGGTCTCCGTGAAGGATGAGGACAACACCATTCGCGTCTGGCTGGATTCCAAGAACGTCACCACGGACTAAGCAGTAAGGCTCCCAGTTTCAGGAACGGAATCGATCTCGCGCAGCCGGCGCCAGACGGGAAGGATAACTAGCATGGTACTGCTCGCGAAAATCGCTCTGGGATTTGGGGCCACAGTGGTATTAGCGGGAGCTTATGCCTTTCGCGAAGGTGTGCTGCGAGTCGACGTGGACGAGACACGCGGTCAGGGACACCACGTCCATGTCTGGCTGCCTGCGGCAATCGTTCCGATGGCGATGCACTTCGTCCCGCGAGACAGGATGCACGACGCTGGAGAAAGGGCTGCTGACTTCATGCCCTTGGTGCACGCCGTGGCAAAAGAATTGCAAAAATATCCGGAGGCGGAACTGGTTGAGGTACATGACGGGCTACAGTACGTACGAATCCGCACTCACAATGGCCACTTGCTGATCGATGCCGAAGAGCCCGGTCAAAAGGTGCATGTATCTTGTCCGTTGGCCACCATCGACGACGTTTCCCGCGAGCTGGCAACGTTTGCGCCGGCATCCTGAAACGGACTGAGCGCAGACCGACGTTTTCGGCGGGCTTTCGCCGGCCCTTCTCACCCTGTCTTTGACTTCAGAGCGTCCTAACTTCTTGCCGCTGGACCTTTATCATCGCGACGGATTCTGTTGTTGCTGCTTTTGCATCTGTTGCTGCATCATCTGACGCTTCATCATTTCAGGGTCGAACTTCGTGGGAGTTCCGGTGATGTGGTCTTTGGCATCGGTAATCGTCTTCACGAGGATCATGGAATTCGTCGGCGTAACTTCCTTGACCAAACTCATGGGAGTGACCTTGGAGCTGGCCCAAACGTCGCCTTTTCCATCGTCTTTGGCCCAGTGATCGCAGATAAAGGTGCCCGCGGGTACCGTAATGGTCTCCGTCCCAACTTTGTGCCACTTTTCCATTTCGTCGGTCATGTGAGACCGCTGCTGCGCGTTCGGGCTCATAGGCATTTCCATGGCGGGCTGGCCGGGCTGCTGAAAGATCATGCGATGAAATTGAAAATCGTCCTTGGTGACGAGCATCTTCATGTAGACCATCGCGCCAATCCGTTGATCAGCGTGGCCAATCTCCAGCCAGAAGCCGTCTTTGCCCTCGACAGTTTCCTGGCCGACCACGGTCATTTCGATGGTACTTTTCTTTTGGTCTCGTTCGGTTTCATAGACGGCGCCATTTCCAACTACGGGCTTGAAAATATCGGCAATCGCCGGCTTCTTGAAGAACTCCATGCCCATCTGCGCGCGAGCAGCGGTTCCGACTAGCAGGCAAAGGCCTGCGGCTACCAGCAAAACGTGCAGTCGCTTCATTGTGGAGCTCCTTTTATTGAGCAGCGCCGCCGGATTGGCGGAATTCTCTAGCGTGGAATGGCTGGAGAGTGCCCCAAAACTACCAGCTTGGCGTAAGCGAAGCAATCGGCGCAGAAGACTGTGATGGCCAAAAGAACATGATTCGGTTGCCGAGCGAGCGACCGCAGAGGGAATTGCAACGAAAGGAAGAATTTATTCGTAAGCCAACGCGACGACCGGATCGTAACTAGCGGCACGCAGCGCCGGATAGATGGCGCCAATGGAGGCGCCGACGAGAGCGAGCAGAGCGGAAGAAAAGACCCACTGCTTGGTAATTAAAATCATAAGGCTGGGGTTCGTCTCTTGCAGGATGGCCTGAAAGGCGAACGTCAGTGCAATCCCGAGGATGCATCCGCAGACGGTAAGAAGGAGAGTCTCTCCGAGCAGCATGCGGAGGATTCCCAACCTGGAAAGACCTAAGGCCTTGAGGATACCGATCTCGCGAGTTCGTTCCATCACCATGGTGTGCATATTCAGAAGGACGACGAGGAAGCTGATGACAAGTCCTAGTCCGACCATGCTGCGCGTAAACGGCCTCAATTGAGGGAGATTGGAGGAACTCATGAGGGTGACGAGTTCGTAGGTGGAGCGCACGCTATCCAGCGGAGACAGAGCAACAATTTGGGCGCGAGTGCCTTCGGTGTCGCCCTTGCTGCGCACGTAGAACATGGAGACACGTTTTTCCGCGCCAGCGATCTCCTGAGCGGTCTTCAGAGGGATAAAGTAACGCGCGCCTTTGCCGTGGGCCACGATTCCGCAAATCGTAAACGCATGATTCAAAAGAGTGATCTGCTGGCCCACCTTCAAATGTTTGGTTTGAGCGATGATGTCATCGGCGATGGCTTCGTCGGAAGTTTCGAACGGGCGTCCGGCGCGGAATAAAAACCCGCGGCTGAGAGCATTAAAGCGTTTGTAATCGATGCCATAGACAAGAGTAAAGTTCTTTGGCTCCGTGAGGATAAGCGTGGGAGCAACTTCATCAACGCCCGGGAGTGCGGCAATTTTTTCGGCCAAAGATTCCTGCATGACGGCGCTGGAGAAGGCGAAGAAAATAGAAGAGTTGGGAGGCTGGACGAGAAGATCGGCGCCGACCCCCTCGACGCGTTTTCCCCACTCGGAAACAATTCCCGAAGTGAAACCCACAATGAGCAGAACCAAAATGACTTGAATGGCGATGGCAATCACACTGAGACAGCTGCGCAGTGGACGGGCGACGATGTTGCCCCAGAGCATTTG
>DATDHE010000183.1:0-8815 GCA_036521695.1 Candidatus Acidiferrum sp.
CGTGGGCCGGGCCGAAAAGGCCAATGCCGGCATTGTTGACCAGGATGGAGATGGGGCCTAATGCGGATTGGGTTTTGTCCACTAGGGCGGTCACATCGGCGGATTGAGAGACGTCGGCGATCTGCGCGTGGATTGGCGAACCTGATTTCTTTAGCTCAGCCTCGACGGTGGCCAGTGCCTGCGCGTTGCGGCCGCAGATGCCGACGGCCGCGCCGAGTTGGGCAAGGCGGAGCGCGATGGCGCGGCCGATACCGCGATTGCCGCCAGTGACGAGGGCGACGGCTCCGAGGAGTTGGGCGGTTTGGCGGGACGATGAATCTATAGATACTCTTTGAGCCATTTGAATTCTTCCTCTCGCTTGCCACCTTTTTTGTGCGAAACTCATCTTACCATCCAGGAGTATGAGCAGTTCCCGCAGGGCTTGGGATCCTCGAAGGTGTTTTGGGATGACGGGGAGATGCTCCTAGGCGGGTGGAATGCTTCCACAGGCTCTTTGCATTTTCCTGAGATGACAGCTTGCGGATAGACTGGGGCTTTTCCTATAATTCCCAAGTTTTGGAACCAAAGCAATCTTTGAATCAACACAACTATTGGCAGAGGCTGTGAAAAAAAACCGGCAACGAAAATCCAGAGTTGAAGTTTGGGCGAGGAGAGTGGGAATGAGTGGAACACGCAAAGTGGCAGGCCTCGCGATGGTTGCGGCGCTTTGTCTGATTCTAGGGAACGGTCTGAGCGCAGTGGCGCAGGCCCAAGCGCCGGCCCCAGGAGGGCAGGACGCCGGCGCAGGGAAGCAGCCGTATACGATGGCGGAGTACAACTCGTACCAGGCTTGCGCGAGTGAGAAGGTTCCAGCCACGCAGTTGAAGTGCCTAGATGATTTCGTCTCGAAGTATCCCAATTCCGCGTTGCTGATTTACGTTTATCCGCTCTACGTCCAGGCTTACGGGCAGCTAAAGAACTATCAGAAGGTGATCGAGTACTCGGACAAGGTCGTCGGGCTGGGAAGTAAGATTGACGCGGGCGTGCTATATCAAGCGTTGTATGCGCACTGCTTTGCCTATAACGCCCTGAGCCCAGCCCAACAGGCGGACCCTGCAACAGCGAAGGCAGCGAGAGATGCGGCCGTGGCCGGATTAAAGGCGCTGGATGATGTCAAGAAACCCGACAGCATGACGGATGATGCGTTTGCCGCGCAGAAAAAGCAGATTCAAATTTATTTCAATGGGACTGCCGCTCAGGCTTCGGCGGCCGTCAAGGACTACGCAGGGGCAACACCCTTCTATAAGGCTATGCTGGCACTGAATCCGGACGACGGAGTCACGAGTTACCGGCTAGGGCTGGCATATGAAGCGTTGACCCCGCCCAAGCATATGGATGCTTTCTGGTCGATCGCACGCGCTGTTTCGGCAAAGGGGGCAACGCAAGCGCAATCTACGAAGGTGAAGGATTATCTGCGAAAGTTGATCGTAAACTACCAGCAAGCCGCTTGCGAGAATTTGACGGATGCGGAGCTGGCGGAACTGCTGCAATTGGCAAGCAGCTCAGCGGAGCGCCCGGCCAGCTACAACATCCCGAGCAGCGCGGACCTGGATGCGGCGCGGAAAGACATGACCATCAAGTCTGTGGTGGAGGATCTGAAAGCAGGCGGAGATAAGGCCAAAGTCACCTGGCTCGCGGCATGTGGACTGGAGTTTCCGGGCGTGCCCGGCAAAGTAATTGAAAACGTTGCCGGAGACCCCATCGTGCTAAAGGTAGCCTTCGTGACCAGCGACGCGGAGTTCGACGCCGCGACGCTGCCGAACATGGAGGTGAAAATAGTTGGTCAGCCGGACGTGGCTCGCGTGGAGAAGGACAGCGCGATTCATTTTACGGCGACGCTGGTTTCCTACGATCCGGAGCCGGCGTTTATGCTGCATTGGGAAAAGGGCAAGGTGAACGAGGAGGACATTCCGAAGGAAAAGTCTGCGCCCAAGAAGACGGTGCGCAAGAAGCCTGCGAGCAAGTAGAGCCGCCGGACCAGAAATAAAATACGAACGGCTCTCTGGCTTTGTCAGGGAGCCGTTTTTCTTTTGCGCGGCAAGGTTCTCGTTAAACCGCGGCTCGTGGGAATGAGGGCGGGGGTGCCCCGGCGTTGCAAAGATTTGGGAGAAATCGGTTTAGCGGGTATGGTGGTTCTTTGAAGCGAGCTTGTACTCGTCGATCTTGCGGCTTAGCGTGTTGCGATGAATGCCGAGGACCTGCGCGGCGCGGGACTGGTTGCCGTTGGCGCGGTCCAGGACGCGCTTGATGAAACGCTTCTCGAATTCGCCCACGGCCTCATCGAACAGGATGCCCCGGTCCACCATTTGTGTGACAAGCCCTTCGAGTTGATCTTTCACGATCGCACGCTCCGCAGAATTTGTTCCAGTTTGTTCTGGGCCCGTTTGCAGTCACGTTTGCGGCTATTGGTCGAGCTCGCGCCCTGCCAGGATGCGATACGCTTCCCGGTATTTGGCACGCGTGGCAGCGACCACATCGGGCGGAAGATCCGGGCCGGGCGGGGTTTTGGGCCACCGGATGCGCTCGAGATAATCACGCACAAATTGTTTGTCGAAAGAGGGTTGCGGGCCGCCGGGCTGGTATTGAGCGGCGGGCCAGAAGCGCGAGGAGTCTGGAGTGAGCGCTTCGTCGATCCAAATCAGGCAGTTGACGGCGTCGGGGGAGCCGAGTGTGCCATTGAGAAGGCCGAATTCGAATTTGGTGTCCGCGAGGATCACGCCGCGGGGCTCAGCGTACGCGGCGGCTCGACGGTAGATTTCGATGCTGATGGAGCGGACGCGTTCGGCAAGATCTGTGCCGATAAGTGATGCGGCTTGCTCGAAAGTGATGTTTTCGTCGTGGCCGGTGGCGGCTTTGGTGGCCGGAGTGAAGATAGGTTCGGGCAAGCGATCGGATTCGCGCAGGCCGGCAGGGAGGACGATGCCACAGATTTTTCCGTTGGATTTGTAGTCTTTCCAGCCGGAGCCGGAAACGTAGCCGCGCACTACACATTCAATGGGAAGCGGCTGCGTCTTGCGGACAACCATGGAGCGGCCGTCGAGTTCCTCGCGGTAGGCGTTGAAAGGGGCAGGGAATTCCGTGGAGCTAAGAACGTGATTGGGGATGACGTCCTTGAGGAGATCGAACCAGAAAAGGGAGAGCTGCGTGAGGACGCGGCCTTTGTCGGGGATGGGAGTTGGGAGAATGACGTCGAACGCGGAGAGCCGGTCGGTGGCGACGATGAGCAGCTTATCGCCAAGATCGTAGATATCGCGGACCTTCCCCCGCGCCGCAGGAGTGAGACCGGCGAAATGCGTTTCTTGAATAATGCGACTCACAGGACTTGCAGCCACGGAAAACTTTCTCCCCAAAGGTGCGCAGCATTCTAACGCAGTGCTTCGTTGAGGGAAAGCCGCGCGTAGAGGAATTTGTAGTTGAAAGGCGTACGGCGAAAGATTATTTTGCGTGCGCGCTCTTGACGAACAGCGGCTCCGTTTTGAAGAATTGCTCCCAATGGGCGCCGTCCTTGGTTCTGCGAAAAATCACGTAACGACGAGTCTGCGTTTGGAGAGAGACGAGTTTGGTGACGAGTTCATCCCGGCCGGTTCCCAACAAGTCAGCGTGGTCCACTAGACGAAGCAATTCTTCGTCCATTTCGCTCTCGGAGAGATGAATCCACAGAAAATCCGGCTGGAGCTTTTCGCCGGGCTGGCTTGCAATGAAAAATAGGTGGTGTACGAGGCCCTCGTTGTCGCCAGTATCGAGAGGGAAAGATCCGATCAGGCTGGGTGCGGGGAAGGGGCAAGATGCGTACGGGTGACGTACTCGGCTCGGACTTTGGTCAGCAAGGATTCAGGGGTGCCGTGTTGACTGAAAATTTCGCGAGCGAGTGCGAGGGCGGAAGCGAGTTGCTCCGCCATAGCCGGCTCTCGGGATGCCACTCGGAAATCGCCGGGCTCTGCGTTGGTGGCGCGCGCGCGCACCTGGCCGCGAATTTTCAGGGAACCGGTGTAGATGAGGCTAGCAATAGTGGCGTTGCGGTTTTCTTCGCCGACATAACCTTCTCCAAAGTAAGCTCCGCCGAAAAGCAGAGAATATTTTCTGCCGGGTTGGAGGTACTCTGGCGTGAAATAGTCAGAAGTTAGAGCGTCGGAGAGACAGAGTTCTGTGACGGATGGAAAATAGCGGCGAAAAATAAAATTACAACTGCGGCGCAGGTCCGCAGAACTGCAGAGTGCATGGACTGTCTCGATTTCTCCGCCGCGGAATGAAATTCTAGCGCAAACGCTCTCGCGTTGCATCTGGAGGTGCTCTGGTTGGTGCTTAGGCAGCGGAGGCTGCTTTTTGTTTGAGAGCGGGGGCTTCGTCGCCCTCCCAGCGGACGCTGACGAGTTTGGAGACGCCGGGCTCTTGCATGGTGACGCCGTAGAGAACGGAGCCGGTCTCCATGGTTTTGCGGTTGTGGGTGACGATGATGAATTGCGTTTGGCCACTCATATCGCCGACGAGGCGGGTAAAGCGGCCGACGTTGGCTTCGTCGAGCGGCGCGTCTACTTCGTCGAGGATGCAGAAGGGGCTCGGCTGGTAGCGGAAGATGGCGATGAGCAGCGCGAGCGCGGTCATGGCTTTTTCGCCGCCGGAGAGCAAGAGAACGTTTTGCATGCGCTTGCCGGGAGGCGACGCGACCACGTCGATGCCGGCGTCGCCGGAGCTATCGATCTCGGTCAGGCGCATTTCCGCCATGCCGCCACCGAAGATGGTGTGGAAAGCCTCGGAAAAATTGTGATTGATCGCGTTGAAGGCTTGCTCGAATTTTTCGCGGGAGACCATGTCGAGTTCGGCTATGGCTTGCTGCGTGTCGGCGATGGATTTGAGAAGGTCGTCGCGCTCGCGGGTCATGAAGGTGAAGCGCTGCTCGCACTCATTGAATTCTTCGAGAGCCATCATGTTGACGGGGCCCATGGCTTCGATGCGCTGCTTCATTTCGCGGTAGTTTGTTTCCGCGACGGCCAGTTCTTCGCCGGTCATAAAGGCGGCTTCCATGGCGATAAGATCCTCGGGCTGCGCATTGACTTCCGTCATGCAGGTTTCGCGGAGATGCTGGCGGTCTGAATCGTTGCGCGCGTGATCCACTTCTGCGTGGCTGCGCTGTTCGCGAAGTTCCTGAAGCGACTGCCGGCCGGCGCGCAGATGATCTTCCATTTGCGTGACGCGCGTACGACCAGTGTCCCACTCCTGCTCGAGCTGGCGCTGGCGGACTTCGAGGCGGAGTTTTTCTCCGCGTAGGCCTTCTAGTTGTTGCGCGAGTTCTTCGCTCTGCTTCGTGAGAGCGGCGGCCTCATCCCAAATCGAGGATTCCTGTTGCAGGAGCAGGGTTTCACGCCGATCGAGTTCCGCGCGTTCTTCCTGAAGTCGCGTGGCAAGAGCTTCGGCGGCTGAAAGCCGCTCATTGAGAGCGGCGAGTGCGGCGCGGCCGGTAGCGAGTTCATTCTGCTCGGTATGAACGGAACCCCGAAGTAGCGCAAGTTGTTCGGCGAGCCGCGTGCCCTCGGTTTCGGCTTCGGCGCGGCTGATCGCTGCAGCCGCGTGTTGATGCTTCGCGCGTTCGGCACGCATTCTCGCGTCTTCGGAATCCTTCCTGAGGCGCAGAAGCTCGTTCTGGCAAACGGTGAGTTCGAGGCCGAGCCGCGCCAGTTCGCTTTGCATATGCTCGTGACGATGCGTTGCCGAGAATACGCTGCGCTCGGCTTCGCGTTGCTGGAGCGTAATTTGTTCGAGCGATTGCTCGGCTTCGCGCAGGTCGGTATTTACTTGCGCAAGGGCCGCTTGTGCTTCATTCATTGCAAGGTCGAGCCGCAAGACATCGCCGTCGAGAGCGCGCAGTTCGCGCTTCATTCCCAGCGGGCCGGCTTCATCGGCGCGGCCGCCAGTGACCATGCGGCCCTGGTAGCAAGTGCCGTCGGGCGCGACGAAAGCGAACTGAGGATTGTCGCGGGCAAGCGTCTCGGCGGCGGCCGCACTGTTCGTCAAATAGGCCGAACGCAGGCGCGGAAGAAATTGTTTGGCAGCGGCGCCCAGGGGATCGCGGAAGCCGACTAGCTTATCCAAGCGGGAGATCACGCCGTCTTCGATGTGGAAGTTGATGATGGGCTCGTATTCGGCGAGGCGCAGATTGCGCAGCGAATCGACAAAGAACGTGGCGCGGCCTCCGACTTCATCTCTGAGCAGGGAAACGCCCGCACGAGCGTGGTCATAGGTTTCGACCACGACGTATTCCAGTTCATCGCGGAGATATTGCTCGATGGCTGCTTCGTGCTGTTCCTCGACCTCGGCATAATCCGCGAGCACTCCGACAGCGTGGAAGCTCTGCCCGCCTCCGCGTTCATTGGCAGCGAACAATTTTTGCACTGCATCGGCTGTGTAGGAGCGATCGTTGAGAATTTGTGTGAGCGTTTCATGACGAGCGCGAACGCCGGAGAGAGAATCGCGCAGCACGTCCGCCTTCTGCGTCGCGGTCTCGCGTTGCTGGCGCAAGTCCGCGATGCGCGCTTGCAGAGCAGCCGCTTTTTGGCTGAGTGCGTTGAGTTGGCTGCTTGCGGCTTCCCAATCGTAAGCCGCTTGATCGGCTTCGTCACGAATGCCTATGGAAGTTTCGAGGAGTTCGTGCTCGCTCGCTTCGCGTTTGTGGAGCGCTTCGAGGTGATGGACGAGCGCTTCCTCAGCTTGTTTCTGTTCGCCATGCAGACGAAGAAGGCTATCACCGGCTTCCGATGCGGAACGGCGCAAGGCTTCGATGCGCGCTTCGGATTCCTGAATCTGACTGGCGCGCGATTCCGCTCGCATGGTGAGCTCTTCCACGCGCGCGGAGAGGACGCCGGACTCTTCGCGGAGCGCCGCCGCCGCGAGCTGCTGCGTGGTGCTGCGAGCTTGCCACTCCGTCGCTTGCGCGGCAGCTTCCGCCATTTCGGCGGAAATTTGCGTGCGCCGCGAGCCGAGTTCCGTTGCGCGCTGCTGGTTGAAACTGATGCGGTTCTCCGTGCGATCGACTTCCAGGGCGGTGAGGTTCAGAACATTCTGATTCTGGCGAATTTCGGCGTCCAATTCGTAGATGCGCTGATGGAGGCGGTCCTGTGCGCCTTCCTGCTGCTGAATGGTCTGGGCTTGCTGCGTTTCGGCGGCGGTTAATTCAGCGAGCTGCTTCGCGATGCGATCCGCTTCCGCGTCCAGCTCGCGGGCTTTTCCGGCGAGCATCTGACGGACGATGCCGCGCATTTGGTCGCGAATCTCGGCGTAGCGGCGCGCTTTGGACGCCTGGCGCTTCAGCGAGCCGAGCTGCTTCTCCACTTCGACGACGATATCGTTCACACGCGCGAGATTGAGTTTCGAGGATTCCAGCTTGGCTTCCGCGAGGCGCTTCTTGGTCTTGAATTTTGTGACTCCGGCGGCCTCTTCAATGATTGCGCGGCGCTCCATCGGTTTCGTGGAGAGGATCAGGCCGATGCGTCCCTGTTCGATGATGGCGTAAGAATCAGGACCGAGTCCCACGCCCATGAACATTTCCTGAATGTCGCGAAGGCGTGCGATGCGGCCATCGATCAGGTATTCGCTTTGCCCTGAGCGGTACAGGCGGCGTGTGACCACCACTTCCCCCGGCTTGGTGGCGAGGACCGCCTTGTCGCCGCCTTTTTTGCGGCGTTTGCCTTTCAGAAATTCGGGAGTTGTTGCTCCTGGTTCGTCGGGCTGGGACGCCGTGTCTGACGAGCCAGTTATTTCTTGCTGAGATTCAGAGGCCGTCGCGGGGTCAAGCGAGGGAATTTGTATGTTTGAGTCATCAGCAGGGGCCGCATCGCCATTCGTGGCAGAGGAAACTATGGCCGAGCCTTCGCCAGCGCCTTCGATCATCGCACTTTCGAGAACGAACCGCGCGGCTTCCGCCAACTCGGCGTCTTCCATGGTGATGATTACTTCCGCCATGCCCAGGGGCGGCCGCTTAACCGTCCCGTTGAAGATGCAATCGGCCATGCGTCCGGCGCGGAGGGACTTGTGGCTCTGTTCGCCCAGCACCCAGGAAATGGCATCGACCACGTTGGACTTGCCGCAGCCGTTGGGCCCGACGATGCACGTTGTGCCGGAGCCGCTGAAGGTGACAACGGTGCGGTCAGAAAACGACTTAAAGCCAACAATTTCCACTTTTCGTAGCTTAAGCAAGATGTCCTCTTTTTGTCGTCAATTGCGCTTGCTGACCCTCAATTAGTTCGACGCAGGCTGCGAATATCCGCTGCAAAACAGGGGCCGAGGGCAAAACACACGTAAAAAGACGACCCATTGTTCCTCGAGGGGAGGGGCTTTCAAGCGACAAGTCGACCGGTTTGCGGTCGCTTAGACAAACTTGTGGCAGGTTCTCAGTCAGAGGCCCAGCCGCCTGGCGCGTGGATGGCGGTACGGGAAAAAAGACTACCACGAGGAATATGGAGTGTAAAGAGCTACGCAACAGATTGTATCGCGTTGGTTCAGACCACAACCCGCATCCTAGAGAAGCCCTGCTTTGCGCCAGAGATGCCTTTTGGGTGAGAGCTATCCAAGATGTAACCAAAGCGGCGTTTCTTCCGCTGGAACGGGAATATTCGCCGTATCATGCGAACAAGCAGAAAGAGAACGGCAGGGCGCAACTTGGGGGCGTCCCAATGTGCAAAGACTGCGATTTCTTGTCGTCAACCGCGACGCTGACTATATTGCTGAGTTGCGGCGAAGCTCCAAGACGCCCATCTTCTTAGTCACCGGCGACCACAAAGAGATC
>DATDHE010000184.1:0-10457 GCA_036521695.1 Candidatus Acidiferrum sp.
TGTCATGCTGTCGCGCTGCTCTTTTGTCAAAGACCCGCTCATGCTTGCCGCGAATTGCACGGCAAAAAGTGGACGGCTGATGACGCCGGCCCGAGAGCTACACTGAGAAATCTTCTGCGTCCCGCAGCCAGGTTGCCTCTCTCCTGCTCCTAAGAGAAAACAGGCCATCTGCTGGAAAGACTCTGTCCGTTCACACATGGAAGTTCTAGTCGGGACGGATTTTTTCACTGTGGAAGTCCTTACCCTGAAAAGGTTGGTTACTTACTATGTCCTGTTTTTCATTCACTTGGAGAGTCGGCGGGTGAGCTTGGCAGGAATGACGCCCTACCCGGGCCAGGAGTGGATGGAACAGCAAGCACGAAATGCAACCATGGAGGAGTGGGGATTTCTGAGAGGCTGCCGCTACCTGTTGCATGATCGCGATACGAAGTTCTGTGCGTCATTTCGTGAACTGATGGAATCGGGAAGTATCAAAACGATTCGCTTGCCAGCGAGGAGCCCGAACTTGAATTCGTTTGCGGAGCGCTGGGTGAGATCGGTGAAAGAGGAATGCCTGTCGAAGGTGATTCTGTTTGGGGAGCGTTCATTGCGGCGAGCGTTGCAGCAATATGTGGAGCATTATCACGAGGAGCGCAACCACCAGGGCAAAGAGAATCTGATTTTGTTTCCTCTGAAGAGGGAAGGAGCAAGAGATAGAAAAGCAGCGGTGCGGTGTCGGGAGCGGCTGGGCGGTCTGCTGAAGTACTACGAGCGAGAGGCGGCGTAGGCGTAGAGACAGCGGGTCATGTCTGGCAATCTCATATATACATATATATAAGGATGCGTGCAGTCTGGCCCAAGCAAAGGGTCTATCGAGCCTGATTTATCATGAACCTGTGTTTGAAGTGAGGTTCATGTGTGGGGTAGCGGGCACGATGAGAATTTTGACCATACGGGCAAGCCAAATACCAGGCTCTGGATGTATTGTCGGCAAACAAGAAATTGAGCACCTGGTCCGACTTCAGGCTTGCCCGCGATTCGCCTGCCAATTGAACTTGGCTCTGGACTACACTCCAGATTCTGGAATAGCCTTGATTGTGCCGAGGGAGCGGTGTGGAGGACAACACCACAACCTGCAAATCGCGCGACATCCTATCAAACCGGTGGCGCGTTTTCCTCCTGTACTGGCTTCCGGCTATTGCCATTGTCGTGGCCGGGGCGCCTGCCATCAGCAACGGTTGGCGAACAGCCGTTTGGGTCGTCGCGCTCGCGACGATGGGCATGGCGTGTATTTTGAACGCGCTCCGCTGTGGGCGCGTGCACTGTTACATCACCGGTCCCTTCTTCTTCCTGATGGCCCTCGTCGCGTTGTCGTACGGTCTCGGCATCCTGAGTCTCGGCGGGAACGGCTGGAATCTGCTCGGCCTAATAACCTTGATCGGCGCCGTCGCCCTCTGGTGCCTGCCTGAGATGTTTTTGGGAAAATATCGGAAGGGTCCTGCGCCGGGTCTCTAGAATGCTCTGACCAAGATTGCTCCTGTGTCGTCGGCAACCCACGAGCGGCTTCACCGCACTGAGCGCCGCGCGAGCACAACGAAGCGCCTCCGCGAGACAGAAGCCGAGGCCGTCGCGTTTGTGGTCTGCCAAGCCATCGGCCTTGAGGCCGGAACGGCGAGCGCGGATTACATCTCGCTGTGGAATGGTGACACTGCCGTGCTGCTTGAGAGTCTCGAACTCGTGCAACGCACTGCCGCCGAAATCATCGCGGCCATCACGCCGGACAAACCTCTGCCTCCCGAAAGCGGAGGCTAGGCTGTCGTGTCGGCCATCGCGAGTTCTCTTTCAACGACCTCTTTGTGCGTCTGCGCAAATTTGGCTTTTGCCTCGATGCCGAGGCGGCCTGCGTAGTAAAGCAGTTTGTCAACGCTCTTGTTCGCAATCTTCCCGTTAAGCAGCTCGCTCACACGCGGTTGTGGTTCTCCGAGGATCGCTTGCAGTTCCCTCTGCGAATACTTCTCCGAGTACTTCAGAATCGCCTGATACAGCTCTGCCTTGAACTTCAGCGCCGTTGCGTGCTCCGGCGAGAAGCCGAGATCATCGAGCACGTTTCCCCGCGTTACATGCGTAGGTTTGTTAGCTGCGCTTTTCACGTTTCTTCTCCTCTGCCAAACGCGCCTTCACGGCTTTGAGCCGCTGCTTTGCTTTCTCAAAATCCCTTCTAGGCATCTCGCGACTTTTCTTCTCGAAGCAATGGAGAACATAGATCACGTCTTCTATCCTCGACAGATAAACGACGCGATACCATGCTCTTTCATCTTGGTCCCGTAGTTCAAAGACGCCCGGACCGACCGAAGGCAACGGCCTATAATCCCTGGGTCTCTCGCCTTGTTGAAGCTGCCATAACTCAAACCCCAGGTTTTGCGTGACCTCGTCCGGGAAGGCTTTAAGAAGTTCTCTTGAGTCACCCTCCCAAACAACGGTCGCGAGTTTGGTCTTTTCGGCTTCGTCGCTCACATGAGCAACTATAGCCGTAACCTGGCTAGAAGTATACAAGTAAATGTATATTATGTCCAGACGAAAGCAAGGTGAGCTCGCTTGGTTCACACCGAGCGTTGGAGGAGAAAGGGTAATACCCCTAAGAGAGGGCAATAAAGAGGGTAATAACTTCGGCTGAGCGTCTCCCCCCTTGCTGCGGCAATCCGGGGGAAGGGCACACTGACACGGCTTGGTGGACATGGCCTTCCCCTCTGTTCCCACGGAACCACGCGCGGCTGCAAGAAGCGCTGGAAGCCGATCTTCGCCTTGACGAAACAATGAGCGTCGTAGCTAGAGTTGAGACCAAGCTTGTCTTGAAGCAGATCCTGGGCATGTGCGATAGGAAGACTCGGGCGATCATTTGGGGACGAATCGAGGGCCGTTCGTGGGACGAGATTTCCTATGATGTAGTCATGTCGAATCACGCGGCCCGGTTGCACTACAGCAAAGCCTTGCGCGCGATCCGGGATGCCTTGAAAACCGTCCCGCAGCAGTACATCGACCGAGTCCGCTTAGCGGAGAGCGAGGAGCAGAAGAAATCACGCCTCGCATCTTTGTGGGAGACCGTCGTTGCATTTCTGCTTTTTCGAGCGCTTCGAGTAAAGGACGCTTGGGCCATAAGACTACGCATCACCTACCACGATAAGGAAGACATACTTGCCGAAGTGGACGAGATGTTCGCATAGAAGTTCCATGTTTTGAGAATGTTCCGCCCAGAGCCGACCAGTTGACACGAACCCGGAGACACTTCTTAATGAAATCCCCTCTGTAGAGATGAGGGGAATTCTCGCCGGTACTTTCCCCATGCGTCCAGCGGAGCCGTCCCACTTCGGTGAACCGTCGGGCCTCGCGTCCGGCTGAACGACGACCAGCCGCTCGCGAACGGGAACAAGTCAGCTGCTACGAACTGAGGTTGGTAAGTGTTACGGCTCGACTCGTAACTGCAAACAAGAAGGGCGCTTAGAGGATTTTCCTCTGAAGCGCCCATGGTTGCGGGGGTCAGATTTGAACTGACGACCTTCGGGTTATGAGTTCAAGTCAGCAAGCGTATGAATCCACTTAAGTCTCGCCGAATCAGTTGTCCTCTCCCCCCGGCCCCATCCCATTTCACCTTCAAAACAGGGGTTGGAGTGAACCCTTGAACTGACACACAAAAATGGGGCACAGTTTCCGGGAAAGGAACCACAGTGAAGAGAAAGCGGTACTCCCGGAAATTCCAACGAATGGCTGTCGCGCGCATGGAGACTTGTGAGGATGTCGGAGAGTTAGCACGAGAACTCGGGGTGCGACCGAGATGCCTCTACAAGTGGCGCAGGAAGCTGGAGATGGTTGAACCAGGACAAGAAGCGTCGCGGCCCAGCACGCACGCATCTGCTCACCGCAAGGAAATCCATCGCCTGAAGCAGCTTTTGGCAGAGAAGACCCTGGAGGTGGATTTTTTCAAAGGTGCCTTGCAAAAAATCGAGGCTCGACGCCAGCGCAACAGCGGCTCTGGCGAGATGGCATTTACGACCAGATCCGAGAAGTGATGCCATTGCAAGGTAGCCTGAGTATCGAGCGTATGTGTCAGATGGTGCCGGTCAGCCGCCGGGGCTTTTACCGGTCGCTGAAGGAACAGCAACCCGTTGAGGAAGAGATGGAAGTGCGATCTGCGATCCAACAAATTGCCTTGGAGCATCGCCGCCGTTACGGCTATCGACGGATTACGGCGGAACTGCACCGCCGGGGCATGCAAGTGAACCACAAGAGAGTGGCGCGGATCATGCGAGAAGACAACCTGCTGGGGATGCAGCCGGCACGGTTCGTGGTCACAACCAATTCGAATCACAAGCTGGAGATATATCTCAACTTAGCCAGTCGTATGAAACTGACGGGCATCAATCAGCTCTGGGTGGCCGACATCACGTACATCCGGCTGAAAGCTGAGTTTGTCTATTTAGCGGTGATCCTCGATGGCTTCTCTCGCAAAGTGGTGGGCTGGGCACTGGATCGAACTTTGGCAATGCGACTGACCATCGGGGCACTGGAGCAAGCCATCGTGAGACGACAGCCGGAACCTGGCTTGGTGCACCACTCGGATCGAGGATTACAATACGCCTCGGAAGAATACGCAAAAGTCCTTGAGAACAACCGCGTGATTCCGAGCATGAGCCGGCCAGCAAATCCGTACGACAACGCGAGCTGCGAAAGTTTCATGAAGACACTGAAGCGGGAAGAAATCTACGCCAACAACTACAACGACCTGGAACACTTGCGGGCAAATATCGAAGAGTTCATCGAGCAGTATTACAATCGGCTGCGCTTGCACTCGGCGCTGGGCTATCGATCTCCCGAAGAGTTCGAGCAACAGATCGAGGCGTCGGGTTCGGCCGAATCGCGAAGCGCAACGATGGTGTTTTTTGAGAACAAAGAGAACAGCGGAAAGATTTCGAAAGGACTACTGGGGAAAGGGACTCAAATGCCGTCCCCTTCCCCAGACCCCTTCTCCTGCTAGGAGATGCAAGAATCCTTCTATGAATGCGGAAACTGTGTCCAAATAATTTGTGCCATCTTAGGGGTTCACCCCAAGCCTCAGGGTCCAACTGGGGTCCAAAACTTGGCCATTTTGCGGGTCTTTCGGGTGTCTCATTGGTGTAAGGGCAACCGAATCAATGGGACTTAGAGTCTGATCGTCGAGCTCATAACCCGAAGGTCGTCAGTTCAAATCTGACCCCCGCAACCAATTCAAGAATGTGAGGCCGGGAGCCAGGATCCCGGCCTTTTCTTTTGTTGAAGTTATGAGAACTGGACTGTCGTTTTTCTTGCAGGTCCCTCAATGTCGGCAGGACTTAGAACCCGATAGTCGCCGCTCGGTTCTGGCCTGCAACTTCTGCCAATTTTAGTGATTCACAGAGGCTTATGGGCTGCGCCCAAAATTCCCCCTTCCCGTTTGGGAAAGAAGTCCGGCTTGCTCGTCACTCGCTCGGAAGCAGCTTAAGCGTCTAGAGGAACTGCCACTTACAGAATCCCGGCGCGACCGGCCCATCGGGCGATATAGCTCTGCAGGAATGATGTGAAGTCGTCCGCTCCAGGTGGCAGCTTTTTCCCACGAAGGCTGATTCGCGAGAAGTCCACGTTCACAACCGGATTAATTAGCTTGCTCATCGCAACTTTGCGATTTCGGCAGGCGGGCAATACGAACGACGGGATGACGGCCATGCCCTCGCCCGCGTCTACCATGGCGATCATGGTATCGAGATAATTGAAGACGGCACGCCGAGGAACGAAAACACCGGCGCGAGCCAAATGTTTGTCGATGAACTGCTGGACGACACTGCTCGGCACGAGGGAGACCAGCGGCTGTCCCTTCAGAGCGGACCAGGTGGTGGAGGTGCGGCGCAACGCCGGATCGTCATCGGGGCGAATCACCATCAAGGAAAAGCGAAACAATGGTGTGCGACGGATTCCAGGCGCGGGCTCAAAAAACGCGCCCACGCTCATATCCAGTTTGCCCTCCACGACCATCTGCGACAGGGCCGGTCCACCCACATCGAACACTTGGATTCGGAGGTCGCGTCGGTGGGAGCGGAATTCCTTAATGGCTTCCGGCAATATGTTGGCCGCGACCAGTGGCGGCGCGCCAACGGACAAGGTGTGGCTCGCTTCGGCTGCCGACCGCCCGATGCGCGAGACGGTACTATCGACCTTTTCCAGACTCTGCCGAACAACCCCAAGCAAATCGCTGCCGTAACTTGTTAGGCCGACGTGACGCGTGGTGCGATCAAACAGGCGAAATCCTAATTGTGTTTCCAGCTCACGAATCAAAACGCTCAAGCCGGACGGGGTGATGTAGAGTGCTTCCGCAGCGCGTGAGAAGCTACGATGCTGGGCCACCAGCAAGAACGCGCGGAACTGCTTCGATGTAAAATCCACTGTTGATGATTCCTCAACAATTGTTGAATTATTTCAACTTGTATCATAAGTGAGTCTGAATTTAAATAGCTTCTCGGTCGGCGGCGTATTTTTCGAAGGAGGCCCACCATGAAATCGAGAAGCTGGGCGGTATCTTTTTTTTCGATCCTAGTTTTCGCGCTCATTTTGGCGATTGGGGCACGCTCCCAACAGGACGGGAATGACAGACACCGGGATTGCCGAGAGAGCGAGCATCACGCGCACGATCTGAAAACTCCCCTCAAACTCATCGGAGGAATCCTTGTGCCGGGCAATCCTCTCCGTTTCGATATCAGCTGGGTTGACCAGGAAACGGAAAGGTACTACCTCGCTGAAGCCGGCAATGCCAGCGTGGACGTTTTCGGCGCCGAGAACGATTTGTTCCTAGGCCGGATTGGTGGATTCCACGGGGCAGCTGCGACGAATGACCCATGTGGCCGCATCGATGGCCAAGGACCAAGCGGAGTGCTGACGACCCCGAACAACATGTTGTGGGTCACCGATGCGCACGGCACGGTGAAGGTTTTCGACCTTACGAATGCCCAACCACCCTTCAATCTGACTCCTCTCACGACGATTTCCACGGGCGCGCAATGCCGTGCTGACGAACTGGCGTTTGACCCGAAGGATCATCTGGTGATGGCCGGAAATCCTGGAGAGAATCCCCCATTTGGCACTTTGATTTCGTCCGACCCACCCTTCCAAGTGGTGGGCCAAATCCCCTTCCCCGGCGCGGGTGGCTTCGAGCAATCCCTGTGGGATTCCGAATTGCATGGCGGGCGGTTCCTTGTGAATGTACCCGGAACCGGAAATTCAGGGATGATCGCGGTCATTGACCCCAAGGCCGTTGCGGTTGAGACAACATACGCGACACCGGGCTGCGCCGGAAGCGGTCTCGCGCTCGGTCCGTTCCAGCATCTTCTGGTGGGCTGCAGCAGCGGCCCGCTCCTGATTCTGAATGCGTTAAATGGCCACACACTTAACACAATTACCCAGATCGACGGTGCCGATGAAGTGTGGTACAACTCAGGCGATGGCCGCTTCTACGCGGCTTCAAACACCGCTCCAAACCCGCAGCTCGGCGTAATCGATGCCGAAACCAGCACGTTCCTTCAAACCCTGCCGTCAGGGCCCAGCGCTCACTCAGTGGCAGCTTTCCGAGAGACCAATCACGTATTTGTTCCGATCGGGATACCGAGTGCGACGATCCCGGCGGACACTTGCGCGGCACTGTTTGGGTTCCCGGCAAAGACAGGTTGTGTCGCTGTTTATGCCCACGAAAGTGAAGATCCGAACAGCCACAACTAAGAGGCTCGCCGCGTCATCGGTTCGGGTGCCGGACGCGCCTGGGCTTTTCGCCGGCATTCTTCATGGCCGTGCCAAACTATTCCCGCGCCCTAGCTGCGACGAACTTCGGAAGGGAAACAGCCACGGATCGCAGCCGCTAGGCTTGCGGGTCGTCGATGCTTGTAGATAACGGATAAGGTGATCTTTGGAAGAGTTAACACCCAAACAGCAAATAATCGGAGGCAGCGCGGAAATTTCCCATTTTGCATTTCCGCTTGCGCGCTTGACGCCGGTTCAGTGGCTCGTCTGCGGTGTCGCCGCACTCGGGTTTGCGTTCGATCTTTACGAGACCCTGGTGCTACCGCTGATTGTCCGTCCAGCACTCGCCGCTCTGGGAAACCTCAAGCCCGGAAGTCCGGAGTCCAACCACTGGGTAGGATTGCTCTTCTTTCTACCCTTGGCGTCCGGGGGTGTCTTTGGATTGCTCGGAGGCTATCTGACAGACCTTCTGGGGCGCCGGCGGGTTCTGGTGTGGAGCATTCTGTTGTATGCCTGCTCGGCCTGCGCGGCCAGTTTTGCGCTTACGCTGCCGCAGCTATTGTTTTTTCGTTGTACCACCATCATCGGCGTGTGTGTCGAATTTGTAGCCGGGGTAGCGTGGGTAGCGGAACTCTTCTCTAATCCCAAACAGCGTGAATCCGTCCTGGGTTATACACAGGCGGCCGTCGGCTTCGGGGGCCTGATGGTGACGGGAGCCTATTATGTTGCCGTCACATACGCTGAGAGATTTCCAGCCATCCACGGTGGCCACGAGGCGTGGCGCTATACGCTGCTGTCCGGACTGATTCCCGCGATTCCACTGATTCTTGTGCGACCGTTTTTGCCCGAGTCGCCAATCTGGCGGGAAAAGAAATCCAACGGTACATTGAAGCGGCCGAGCATCGTGGAGCTGTTTCGGCCCGCGCTGCGAAAAACGACGTTGGTCTCCACCTTCTTGGTAGCTTGCAGCTATGCCTTGGCTTCAGGAGTGATACTGCAGACACCTCGCATGGTTCCTGGCCTTCCGGAGGTCCGCGGCCTCGCGCCCCGTCTGGTGGAGCAAACGGTGAGCCGCGTGCAGTTGTTTCAGGAGGTCGGCACGATTGCTGGCCGCTTGCTGTTTGCCTTCCTTGTGATCCGGATCGCGACGCAGAGGCGCCTCCTGCGCGTTTTCCTGATTCCCGGATTGATTGTCTTCGTCTGCGTCTACTTTTTTGCCGCGACGCATAGCTTGCGTATGCTGGAATACGGGATTCTTCTGGCAGGTCTCCTGTTAAATGGGCCGTTCAGCCTCTGGGGTAATTATTTGCCACGCATGTACCCGACCCACTTGCGCGGCACAGGCGAGAGCTTCGCAATCAACATTGGGGCCCGCGTGATCGGTGCGTCGGGGGTTCTGTTTACGACGCAACTGGCCAACGTCATGCCTGGTATCAGCAACGCTGCCAAACTTGCATATTCGGCTGGCACATTAGCTGTGCTCGCTTACGCTATGTCGTTGGTCGGGAGTTTCTGGCTCCGCGAACCGGAACACGCGCAACTGCCGGACTAGGCTCGCTCTTCGGAAACATCATGCGGTCGTTTGTCAGTTTGAGACGCGCGGAGTAAGTCCAAGCGAAGAAGAAGTAGTGCTGGCGAACTGAATCGTGATATGGCTGCTGTGCCATCTCACGCCGGAGGAGGACCGAATGTCGGATAGCGCCGCCTCTCGGCCCAACTCTGCAGCAAGTGTTCTGTTTGCGTTCCTCACTATCGTAATCGTGGCTGGAATAGCCATCTGCTACCTCCTTCCACCGGCGGTTGTACCTGAAACCGCTCCGGCCACCGAATTTTCTGCCTCCCGAGCCTTCGAGCACCTGAAAGTTATCGCCCGCGAGCCTCACCCAACAGGTTCCGCTGCGAATGCCCGCGTCCGCGATTACCTGATTCAGCAGCTCGAGCGGCAGGGTCTCGAGCCTCACGTGCAAAGGACCGGAGTTGCGAACCTACTTGAAATCTTTCCCGGTCCCTACGCGGCGGGAACGGTAGAGAACGTTGTGGCTCGTATGCGAGGCACCGCCAGCACCGGAGTGGTCCTTCTGATGGCGCACTACGACTCCGTCGGCACAGCTCCCGGGGCCACGGATGATGATTCGGGAGTTGTCACACTTCTTGAGACTCTTCGCGCTTTGAAGAGCGGGCCGCCGCTCCTGAATGATGTCATTTTTCTCTTCACCGATGGCGAAGAACTGGCAGAGGTCGGCTCCCAAGGGTTCGTGGACGAACATCCCTGGGCAAAAGAGGTATCTGTCATTTGGAATTTGGATAGCGGAGGCAGTTGCGGATCAGCAGCATTCGTTGTTCCTAACGGATGGCTCCTCCGAGAATTCAAAAAAGCGGTTCCGCATCCAATAACAAGCTCCATCGCTGCAGAACTGGCGAAGCTTGGGCCCTTAGGCGGAGACGACACTCTGGTTTTTGATCCAACCAAGATTGCTATTGCGCAGGCGAATTACTCGGGCTGCCAGCCCCGATACCATACTGCGAAAGATAATTTGGAGAATCTTGACCTTCGCAGCATGCAGCATCTCGGAATTTACACTCTGGCGGTGGCGCGCGATTTGGGAAATCTAAACCTCAGAGAAATTCCCGCAGTACCCGATAGCGTGTTTTTCGTCATCCCGGGACGAATCCTCTCCTATCCCGTG
>DATDHE010000185.1:0-3242 GCA_036521695.1 Candidatus Acidiferrum sp.
GTGTTCACCACGCGGCTGATCAGCTGGCGCACCGAGCCTTCACGCTCTCGCGATCCCGGCTTGCCGTGAAAATATTTGCTGGTGACGATGTTCGTGGCCGTCTGCGACCAGCTCTTCGGCACTTCGACGTCTTCCTGGCGGAAGATCGTCACGCCCTTTTCGTTTCCGATCAGGGCGGTGCGCTTTTCCCATTCCACCGCGTCGAACGGAGAAATCCTTCCGTCTGTAAAATACCGTTCAAAGAGAAGACCTTTGTGTGTTGCCCCTCCCGTATTCTCCGGAGTCGTATCCGTGATCGGGGAATTCCCAGTCATTGCATGTTTCACTGTCGCCATCCCGTTCCTCCACTACTACCTCGGGCTCCCACTCTTCGCGGGGGAACCCCTTAATTTTACTCCACTTCGTCCCGCAGGGTGCTGGGTGGGACCCTGAAGTTCACCGAAGGTTGAATCCAAGTGTCCCCGTACGCCCGACCAGAGAAAAAGGCGACCGCTGAGCAGCCGACCTTTTCATCGACCGCCTCGCGGTCACGTTCAAAGCCCGAACGAAACGCCAATGCTCTGCCGCTGGCTGGTCTCACACAGCCGCACAGCAAATCCGGCGCCTGAAATGCGGGCGCGGAGCAGAGACTTCGCGCTCGATTTTTTGTTTAGAACCCGGGCTGGCTTCGTGGAGTCATTACGGACCTACTGCACATCCTCGACTCGGCCCGCCTGGCGCTACCACGTCCCCCGAATCTGGAATCGAAGTATCAACGCCTGCGAATTTCCTGTCAAGCGAAAAACGCAAAATATGGTTGGCGTTTTGGTACGGCGTCTATTTGTAGTGGTGCCCTTTCTGGGCAACTACTTCGCTTGCAACGACTTTCGCGAGCTACCAGGGCGCGCTACACTGACAGCATCTAATCTAATATGAAGCGCGCGTCGCTCCTAATTTCAGCGATTTTTCTTTTCATTCTTCCCGCGCAGCTCTCCGCGCAGAAGCAAGTGCAGCCATCCACAGCCTCCTCCATGCACTCCGCGTATGGAGAAAAACTGCGGATTGAGGGCGTGCCAAATTCTGGAAAAATCAATGAGCATTTGTTTCGCGGCGCGCAGCCCAGAGATCCGGGACTGCTCGAGCTGAAAAAATTGGGCATAACCACGATCGTCAATCTCCGCGATGAAGACTCCGCAAGAATTAGCTGGGAAGAAAAAAGAGCGGAATCATTGGGGATTCGCTTCGTTCACATCGCCGTCAACGAGTGGTCTCCTCCAACCAACGAACAGGTCGCGCAGTTTCTCACCATTTTCCGCGACGCTCCGCAGGAAAAAGTCTTCGTGCACTGTCACTACGGAGAAGACCGCACCGGCGTCTTTGTTGCCAGCTACCGCATGGCTTTTGAAAAACTGCCACCGGATCAAGCTCTGAAAGAGATGCGCTATTTTGGATATAACAGTCTCTGGCATCCCTCGATGACTGCCTTCGTCCGAGATTTCCCCGCGCGCCTAACCACGGCCCCGAATCTCGTTCCGTTCAAAAACAAGGATTGAAACTCGACTTTTTTGCTCCGCACCACCGCGGCGCGGAAATACTTGGTACTCTTGCATTTTTTCTCTTAGAGAAATTCCAAGCTTCTTCTTTGCTCCCGGCAAGAAATTTTATCGCGCGCTTTGCTGCCTCCGAAAACTGAGGCTCACCGACAGCTACCGTCGCGCTTTGCAAATTGGAAGCTGCTCAATCGAATCCTTTTGCTCTAGTACCTTCGTACCCTTCCCAGTAGCACGGTTGCTTCATTTAATAGAACAACCCCCTTCGATATTCTCCATCTCGGCAAGGTTATTCTGAGGGAAAGGCCACCATGCAAGTAGGCCGTTATCAGGTTATCGACGTAATCGGCGCCGGCGCGAACAGCAAAGTCGTTCGCGCCCACGATCCCATGATCGGGCGCATTGTCGCCATCAAGCTCTTTTCGCCGGCACTGGCGCAGGGCGCGGGCCGCGACCGCTTCCTGCAAGAAGCGCGCGTTGTCGGCCAGCTCTCGCATCCCTGCGTGGTCACACTGCACGACATGGGCATCGACGAGCCGACGCAAACACCCTATCTCGTGATGGAATTCATGGAAGGGCAGCCGCTTGACAAGATTCTCGCCAAAGGAAGTATCCCTTTGCCGCGTGCTTGCGCTTGGACCGGAGAGATCGCTTCGGCTCTTCACGTCGCGCACCGCAGAGGCGTGATTCATGGCGACATCAAACCCGCCAATATCTTGATTCTCGATGATGGCCGCGTGAAACTCACGGACTTCGGCATGGCGCGCCTCGCCAGCCATGATAAGAAGGACACGCCGCTGCTTGGCACCCCGGCTTACTGGTGCCCCGAGCAGATTTTGGGAAGGCCGCAGGACGCGCGCTCTGACATCTTTTCGCTTGGCGTGGTTCTCTATGAGATGGCCACCGGCAAGCGCCCCTTCGATTCCGATTCGCTGCAGGGGATTTGCACGCGAGTTCTTTCCTCGAAACCGCTGCCGGTTTCGCAGGTAAACCCTTCCGTGCCGACGGCATTCGACTCGATTGTTGCCAAGGCTCTGGAAAAGGACCCCGCGCACCGTCATCAGTCCGCGGATCTCCTGGCCGCCGAATTGTATCCGTTGGCCCGCCGCAAGATTGCGCCGCCGGTTCCACAGCACACTAGCTTTCGCGAGCGCGCCACTCGATTGCTGCGCTCCGCATGAGCCCTACTCTCCAAACTGGCCGGTACGAAATCATCGAGACTCTCGGTTGCGGCTGGACTAGCCGAGTCGACAAGGCTCGCGATACCCTTATTGGGCGCACCGTCGCGCTAAAATCACTTCTTCAGGGCTTCGGCAAGAACGGCGAGCAGCAATTCCTCCGCGAAGCGCAGACGATTGGTCGTCTTTCTCATGGTTCGATCGCGCAACTCTACGACGTCAGCACGGACACCGGTGGCACGGCCTTTCTGGTAATGGAATTTGTTTCGGGAAGAAACCTGGAGCAAATGCTGGCGCAATCGCCGATACCTTTTGCCAGTGCGGCGGTGTGGGGCGCCGATCTGGCATCCGCGCTCGCCTATGCTCATCGGGTGGGAATCATCCACGGCGACGTCAAGCCCAGCAACATTCGCGTCACCGAAGACGATAAAGTAAAGCTCGTGGATTTTGGCGTTGCGCGATTCGCTTCGCAGGTCTCCGGCTCGGACCGCGTGCTCGGCACTCCGGCCTATCTTTCTCCGGAACAAATTGAAGG
>DATDHE010000186.1:0-18534 GCA_036521695.1 Candidatus Acidiferrum sp.
GAGAGAACGGGTGCAATCGCTACTAGTTTTTGCAGGAAATGTGCCTTATTTTATAACACAGTAGTACTAGGGCTTCGGTGAAGAACTTCAGCGAAACATCCTGATGGCGAACGGGGATGTTTACGAACTTGATGCCACGGATCATAGGAGCCTCCAAGAGGAGATTTTCAAGAACATAACTCGCGGCGTTTGCGGATTGCACTCTGGCAGGCATTGCTCTAGGAATGGTTGGTATGGCTATGATTTCGCTTGATGATTACGTTATTGATGTGTTGATGCGCGACCTTGTGGGGCATGACCGGAGGCCGGTTTGCTTTTTGGTGTATGTGTGGCTGGCGGCGGAGTCGGGGCGGAGGAATGGGGTGGTGGAGATCAGTTACCGGAGATGGCGGAAAGCATAGGGGTGTCGAAGAGTTCTGTGCAGTCGGCAGTGGGGTGGTTGGTGAGGAGGAGATTGGTGTCGGTTAGTAAGGTAAGCGTGACGGCGACGCCTTGCTATTCGGTGCTTTGTCCTTGGAGGAAGACTACGAGTGACGACAAGGGAAAAAGAACACATGCGCGCGGATGAATTGCGGTATGCCCGAAAAGAATGAGACACGGAGAAGAAAAAGCAAAACGGGCACGGCGTGACGCGCCCCTACGGCGAAGGAAAAATGGGCCGGGGCGAGAGATTAGGAGCGGAAGAGGACGGATTCGCGCTGGAAGGTTTTGACGGCGATGAAAATGGAGGCGGCGGCGTAGACGCAGGTGGAGGCGAAGATCACTGCGATGGAGCCCCAGTGGTAGGTGCCGGTGATGATCTCTTTGCAGATCAAGCTGGTGTTGAGGATGGGGATTAGGGCGAGCTTCGGGTTGAGTTCGACGCCGGGGAGGACGCTGGCGACAGCGGGAATGACAACGATGAAGGTCATCGGCGTGAGATAGCTTTGGGCTTCTTTGTAGGTTTTGGCGAAGAGCGCGACGGTCATTAGGACAGCGGAGAAGAGAACGGAAAGAGGTAGAGCCATCAGGAAAACGGCGACGACGGAAGTGAGGCCGAGATTCATGTGGATGCCCGCGCCCGACGTGTTCGCGGAATTTGAGAGGGCGTGGCCCATGTAGGCGAAGGAAAGGCCCATGGACGTGACGGAAAGGATTGCAGTGGTTAAGGAAGCGGAAAAGACGAGGAGAAATTTTCCGAGGACGAGGTCGAGGCGGGAGACGGGACTGGAGAGAATGGTCTCCATGGTGCCGCGCTCTTTTTCGCCGGCGGTGAGATCGATGGCGGGGTAGATGGCGCCGGTCATGGAGAGGATGATGACCATATAGCCGATCATACTGCCAATGCTGGCGCCGCCGACTTTCTCGGGTGGAGCGACGTTGTGCTGTTTGGTGTCGAAGGGAGCGATAAGTGAGTCAGGCAGATTTTTCGCTTCGAGGCGTTTTTTGACGAGGTCGTCGCGATACGCTTTTAGAGATTTTTCAACATGCTCCGCGCCAAATTCCGATTTGAGTTCACCTTCGTAGTAATGAATTTGGATGGTTTGGGGAGTGCCCTTGTCGAGGGAAGCCTGGAAGCCTTCGGGAATTTCGACAGCGGCGCGAATCTGTTTGTCAGAGATTTGATCCTGCCAATTAGCCGCAAAGGGAACGACTTCGATCTCCTTGTTCGCCTTTAATGCATCGACGACGGCGGGGGAATCTTCGCCGTGGATGATCATTATTTTGGGAACTTCTTTTTTAGCGCCGCCGATTAAGACCGCGGAGAGCGAAATCATCCCGGAGATGAGAATGGGAAAAGCGAGCAGAGGGACGAGGACCGTGGAGATGAGTGTGCGGCGGTCGCGGAGCCACTCGGTGAGTTCCTTGCGATAGACGACGCCTACGGCGTGAAGATTCATGACGATGAGGCCTCCACGTTGGCAAGGGGGCCAACGACCTTGACGATGATTTCTTCGAGATTGTGTTCGTTGTGTTTGGCTCGGAGTTCGGAGAGCGTACCTTCTTCGAGGAGTTTGCCGCCGTGAATGATGCCAATGTGATCGCAGAGGCGTTCAACTTCGCTCATGATGTGGGTGGAAAAGATGACGGTTTTGCCGCGATCGCGGCAGTCGGCGATGAAGCCAATGATGGTGCGGGCGGTCATGACGTCGAGACCGGTGGTGGGTTCATCGAAGATCATAACGGGGGGATCGTGGACGAGGGTACGGGCAATGGAAGTTTTCTGCTTCATGCCGGTGGAGAGTTTGTCGCAGCGGCGGTCGCGGAAACTGTTCATGTCGAGGCGGGAGAAGATGTCGTCGATGCGCTTTTTTAGGTTGGCTTCGTCGAGGCCGTTGAGGCGGCCAAAGTATTCGACCATTTCTTGAGTGGTGAGGCGCGGGTAGAGGGCCGTGGCGGTGGAGAGGAAGCCTATGTTGGCGCGGACTTCTTCGGGGTGGTCGACGACGTCGTAGCTGGCAACGATGGCTGTGCCGTCTGTTGGTTCGAGGATGGTAGCCAGCATGCGGAGAGTGGTGGTTTTGCCGGCCCCGTTGGCGCCGAGCAGGCCGTAGATTTTGCCGGGTTGGCACTGAAAGCTGATGTTGTCGACGGCGCGGATTTCGCCGCGCTTCTTGTCCTGGAAGCGCTTGGACAAGCCACGAGCATCAATCATGAACGGACCCCTCGGTTGCAGCAATCATGAAGACAGGGCAATCAGGCAACTGAGTCTACTACGGACGGGGAGGGAGAAATATTACGTTTGTGTTGTGGTGACTGGCGGCTCGCGACTGGGGCTGGTGACTAGAACAGGTCCGTTCGTAGTTAGAGTTGGTGGCGTTGCAAGAGGTAACCCGCACCGGCGATAGAGTTTAGGGGGCGCGGCGCGCATCCAGAAGTGTGGGCGGCGCATCTGTATTGTATTGGAGATGAGACACTTATTAGGCACCAAGGTGGAGAAAGCGACGCGGCTATTGTTAGAATGAGACGCTTCGGGGCACTCCAGACGTAGGGTAGCAAGCCACGGACAAGACTGAAGAAGGCCATGGGGCGGTTGGGCTTGTGTGCCTTGCTGCGTGCCTGGTCAGGGACTGTTTGGAATAGGAGAACATGGATCGCAGGCTGCGAAACCGGATCGTGATCTCCCTGCTGCTGGCGGGAGTCGCGGCGATTTTCCTGGTGTGGCTGAGCGGGAGAAAGCCGGCGGCGAAAATATCCGCGGTGACGCCTACGCGGGAGAATCTGGTGTCTTCGATCAGCAGCAACGGGAAAGTGGAGCCGATTTCGCCGTACGTGATCAGGGCGCAGCTGAATACGTTTGTGAAAAGGATTTATGTGACCGAAGGGCAGACGGTGAAGAAGGGGCAACTCTTGCTTGAGTTGAACGTGAAGGAAGTGGCGGCGCAACTGGCGGAAACGCGGTCGAAACTTTTGCGGGCGCAGGACGATTTGCGAGCTGCGAAAGAAGGCGGCAGAGCGGATGAAGCGGCCAAGGTGGCTGCTGATTTGGCCAAGGCGGAGGCGGCAAGCGAGAGGTTACAGCGGAATCATGATTCGCTGGTGCGGTTGGCGGAGGGACAAGCGGCGACGAAAGAGGACCTTGCAGCAAACGAACAGGCGCTGGCGAACGCGAAAGCGGAAGTTACAAGATTGCTGGCGGTGAAGCAAGAGTTCGACCGGCGGGCGCGGCTCGATGCGGAACGAGGGGAACTGCAGGTACAGCAGACGCTGAGCGAGATGGCTGCGCTCGAAGACAAGGTGAACAATGGGAATATTTCGGCGCCAGTGGATGGGACGCTGTATTCGCTGCCAGTAAGGGCGGGCGATTTCGTGAAGCTGGGAGATTTGCTGGCGGAGATGGCGGATTTGCACAAGGTGCGGGTGAGAGCGTTTATCGACGAACCGGATCTTGGCGGACTTGAGGCGGGCGAGCCGGTCGTCATCATGTGGGATGCGTTGCCGAACCGGAGTTGGGCGGGGAAGACGGAAATCATTCCGAAGCAGGTGGTGCCGCACTTGACGCGGAGCGTGGGGGAATTGTTGTGCGCGGTGAATAACGACAAGCTGGAGTTGCTGCCGAACATCAATGTGAACGTGCGAATCAACTCGAAGGAGCGGACGAATGTGCTGGCAGTGCCGCGAGGGGCAGTGGAGTCGGAGGGCGGGCGGCGGTACGTGTTCGTGGTGAAACCCAACGAATTGGGTGTCGGCAAGTCCCGGCTGGAGAAACGAGAGATCAGAGTGGGAATCGCGGACGCGACCAGCTACGAGGTGATGAGCGGATTGCAGGAAGGGGAAATGGTCGCGCTGCCGGGAGACACGGATCTGCATGATGGCATGGCCGTTCAGGTTGTGAATACGAATGCGGCGTAGTTTGGGGATGGGGATACGCAGGCAAACTAAATGGCAGGGGCTGCTGGCCGCGTTGCTATTTGTGCTGCTGGCTCGCGCAGCAAGTGTTTCGGCGGCGGTCAAGCAGAGCGACGTGATGGAAGCGGGGCGGCGGGCTTACGAAAGCAGCGACTACGCGAAAGCCGTGCTGGAATTGCAGATGGCGGCAGCGAAAGAGACGCAGAACGGGGAAATACAGCTCCTGCTGACGAAGTCCTACCTAGAGCTGCAGGAGCGCGACGCAGCGATCAACAGCGCAGAAAAGGCGGTGGCGATCGATCCAAAAAGTTCGGTTTATCACGAATGGCTGGGGAGAGCTTACGGTGAGAAGGCGGATCATTCGTCGATGTTTTCCGCGCTCGGACTGGCGAGAAAGACGCATAGAGAATTTGAGGTTGCCGTGGAGCTTGACGAGAAGAACTTTACAGCGCGGCAAGCTCTGATCGAATTTGATTGCGCGGCTCCCGGAATCGTTGGTGGAGGAGAGGAGAAAGCCAAGCCGGAGATTGAAAAACTGCTGGCCATGGACGCCTCCGAGGGACACTACGCGACCGGAGTTTGCCGGAAAGAGAAAAAGGAATTCGCGACTGCCGATGCGGAGTTCAAGCTGGCCCTGGAGAGTCATCCGAAGAGGGCGGACTTGATTTACGACATCGGAGACTACGCGACGAGACATGGCCAAGCTGAGCGATTGATGGAAGTTGCCGAAATTGGAGAGCAAGCGGCTCCCGACGACCCGCGTGGCATGTTCTATCGAGCGGTGGGTTTGATACTCAAGAACGAAAAGCCGGAAGCAGCCGAGAAATTGTTGCGGGAGTATTTGCAGAAAGCGCCAAAGCGCGCGGAGTATCCTCGATATTCGACCGCGCATGAATGGCTGGGCCGCTTGTATGAGAACAAGGGCGACAAGAAATCTGCGGAGAAAGAATATAAGGCGGCGCTGCAGCTGGATCCGAAAGACAAGAGCGTGCGTGAATCGCTCAAGCGGGTAGAGAAGAATTGAAGCAGGGCGAATAAAACCGGTCGAGTAAACCTTTGATGATGGATCTGAAAGAAACGCTGTCAGTATCAATCGACGCGCTGCGAGCAAATAAGCTGCGCGCGATGCTGACATCGCTGGGCGTGATTATTGGAAGTGCGTCGATCGTGCTGGTGGTGACGGTGGCGCTGACGAGCAAGAAATTTGTCATCTCGAAAATCGAAGCGGTGGGCTCCAACGTAGTGTGGGCGGAGCTGGTAAGAAGCTCGGAAAAGGCCCAACCGCTAAGCTACGAACTGACGCTGGACGATATGGAGGCGGCGAAGAACGCGATTCCGGAAATCGTGCAAGTGGCGGGAACGACGGACATCCAAATGTCCGTGGTGGCGCAGGGATTGGTGAGGCCAGTTACCCTGATTGGGGTGACCTCGGGATATCGGGAGATTCGGAGGCTGGTCGTCTTGCGTGGCCGTTATCTCGATTCCCTGGACATGGAAACGCGGAGCAAGACGTGCGTTATTACGCCGCAACTTGCTAAGCGGCTTTTCGGACAGGACAACCCGGTGGGCCGCGACTTGCACGTGGGAGAGCTCATCTTCACGATCATCGGGGTCTTCAACGAGCGAGTGGAAACCTTCGGGCTTTCCGACATTCAAACGGAAACTGTGTTAATACCATTTGGACTCATTAAATACTACACGGGCGTGAATACGTTGAAGGTGCTAGACGCGCAGGCGGCGACGCCGGAGGACGTGCCGAGCGTGCAGCGGCGATTGGCAGAGCTGCTCGCGAACCGGCATTCAGGCGGCGCGGAGTATCACGTGCAGACGTTGGCGGCAATTTTGACCGCGGCGAAGGATATTTCGCTGGCGCTGACGGTTGTGCTGATCGTGATTGCGTTCATCGCACTGTTGATCAGCGGGATCGGGATCATGAATATCATGCTGGTGACGGTGACGGAACGCACCCGAGAGATCGGGATTCGGAAGGCTATTGGAGCGGCGCGCAAGGAGATCATGTATCAATTTTTGACAGAGGCGATTTTGATCAGCGGGGGCGGGGCAGTGCTGGGGATTTTGATCGGGTTGCTGGTGCCCGCGATCGCTCAAATGTTTATTCCGGGGAACTTGCGTGTGCCGGTGTCGCCGCTGAGCGTGGTGCTGGCGTTTGTGGTGTCGTGCTCGACGGGATTATTTTTTGGATATTTGCCGGCGAATCAGGCGGCTAAATTGCAACCGATTGAGTCGCTTCGCTATGAGTGAGGCGAGTTTGTAGCGAGCGAGATCGGGAGCGCACGCGGGCAACAAAAGAAGGAGTGGAGGAATGCGAAGAACTACTGTGACGTTGAGTAGCGCGGGGTTTGCTTTGCTAGCGGGGTCGATGCTCTTGTGTGCGACGGTGTCGGCTCAGAGGGCGGCGGGGCAGCAAGGCGGGCCTTTGGCGCTGACGCTCAAGAGCGCGATTGAGATGGCGTTGAGGAATAGCAAAGACATTCAGATTGCAAAATTGCAAGCTAGTCTGGCGCAGCACGCCACCCAGGTCAGCAGAGCAGGATTCTTGCCGAATGTGTACGTCGGGTCAGGCGCAGGTTACACGTACGGAATCCCGGAGACACCGGGCGGACGCGCACCATCGCTTTTCAGCCTGACATACACAGAAGAGATTTTTAACGAGCCGCTGAAGGGACAGGGAAAGGAGCTGGAGGAACAGGCGCGGTCGCAGAGAATTGTCCTGGAGGATGTGAAGAATAGCGTGATCGTGCGAACGGCCATGGCTTATCTGGAACTGGGCAAGGTGCGGCATTCGCTTGAACTGCTGCGTGCAGAACAGGAGAGCGCGGATAAGATTTTGCAGGTGACGCAAGAAAGGCAGGGAGAAGGATACGAACTGCCGGTGGAAGTAACGAAGGCGCAGCTCACGAAAGCGCAAGTGACGCAAAGAATTCTGCAGCTCGAGGGGCGGGAAGACGAGTTGGAAGTTTTCTTGCAGGGGCAACTCGGGCTGGGACAAGAGCAGGCGATCGAAGTTACACCGGAGGAGTTGCCGGGGGAAGCGGAGCAGGAAGGCGCAAATCTGGTGGCCATCGCGATGCAGAATAACGTGGGGCTGTTACTGGCGGAGTCCGACGTGCGGGCGAAGGAGTTCCGGTTGAAAGGCGAGAAGCGAGGGAATTTGCCGACCGTGGAGGCGGTCAGCACGTACAGTTTGCTGGCCAGCTTCAACAATTACAGCGAGTTTTACAAGAAATTCCAGAGAAACAATTTTAACGCCGGTGTGCAGGTGCAGATGCCGATATTCAGCGCGAAAATGAGAGAGGACATCGGACTGGCACAGATCAATCTTCAGACGGCGCAGGCGACCCTGGCAAGCAAGAAGACGCAGGTGAGCGCCGAAGTTCGCCAGAAAACACGGCACTTACGGGAACGCGATGCGGCGAAGGAAGTTGCGAGGCTGGAGCTGCAACTGGCACAGCAGAATATCGGAGTGCTGCAAACACAATACGGCGAGGGCAAAGTAAATTTGCGGGATGTGGAGAGAGCGCGGCTCGAAGAGAGCGAAAAATGGATGGCTTTCCTGGATGCGAATTTTCAGAGGCAGCAAGCACAGCTTGATCTGCTGAAGACGGCGGGGCAGTTGGATAAGGTGTGGCAGTGAAGAACAATGAGTAGTGAGAAGTGGATAGTGAGTAGTGCCTCGGATTGGTGACTGGTGCAACTCGAACAGAAGAGTTTGGATGCGTTTCTAGAGGCGGTTAAAAAGCTGGACGCGGGTTTTGCTGGGTTGCCCGAGTTCGAATCGAAGGCGCCGGGCAGCGCGGGGATCGCAGAGGCACTGGCGGCTACTGCTGAGCGGTTGCACGATAACTATCCTTACTTTCACCCGCTTTACGCGGGGCAGATGCTTAAGCCGCCGCATCCTGTGGCGCGGCTGGCTTATGCGCTGGCGATGTGGATCAATCCCAACAATCACGCGCTGGATGGGGGGCGGGCGACCTCCGCGATGGAGAAAGAAGCGGTTGCACAAATTGCGGGGATGTTTGGCTGGAAAGAGTTTCTCGGCCACTTGTGCGGCGGCGGCACGATGGCGAATCTCGAGGCGCTGTGGGTAGCTTCGCAAATGCACCCAGGGAAGAAAATTCTGGCGAGCGACCAGGCGCACTATACGCATAAGCGAATCAGCGCGGTTTTGCAGTTGCAATGCGAGAGCGTGGCCTGCGATACGCGCGGGCGAATGGACATGAACGCGCTCGCAAAAAGCGTGGAGCGCGGCGATGTGGGCACAGTGGTTGCGACGATGGGAACCACGGCGACGGGGTCTATCGATCCGCTGCCCGAGATTCTTGCTTTGCGCACCAAGCAGGGATTTCGAGTTCATGCGGATGCGGCTTATGGCGGTTATTTTGGGCTTGCAGAGAATTTGAAAGAAGAAGCTGCGCGGAGCTTTGCCCGAATCGGCGAGGCGGACTCGATCGTAGTTGACCCGCACAAGCACGGATTGCAGCCGTACGGCTGTGGCTGCGTCTTGTTTCGCGATCCATCGGCGGGGCGCTTTTACAAGCACGATTCGCCGTACACTTACTTCAGTTCCGCGGAATTGCATTGGGGAGAGATCAGCCTGGAGTGCTCGCGGCCGGGCGCCGCGGCGGCTGCTCTGTGGACTACGCAAAAACTATTGCCTCTGGAACGGGGCGGGGAGTTCGCGAGAGGGCTCGAACGAGGAAGAGCCGCGGCGCTGGCTCTCTACGAAAGACTCGAGAAAGAAGAACGGTTTGCGACGGCGTTTGCGCCGGAGCTGGACATCGTGATTTTCGCTCCACGAGCAAGAAGTGTGAGTGAGGCATCCGCTCTTTCGCGTCGGATTTTCACCGCCGCCGCTGGGAGGAATTTACACCTCGCTGTAGCGGACCTGCCCACGGCATTTTGGGAAGCAAACCTGGGATCGATGCAACGCGACCGGGAAACTATGACATGCCTGCGCTCCGTGCTGATGAAACCAGAACACCTCGATTGGATTCCTCGGATATGGGACGAACTTTCGGCAGCAACATCGGAAGTCCTCGCAGTGGAAGGCGCAACTCGAGCTGCTCGTTAGGAATTTCTGAAGTTCAAGTGTGTGTCCCGAGCAGAGTATTAATCCGACTAAGAGGCGTTGTTGTGCTGAAGGGCCTGGGAAGCATAGAAGAAACGGCTTCGGCAGGGTCAGGAATTTCCAAGACCGCCAGAGGATTAGCGGAACTATAGGACGCTCATCTCTGGAGAACGCTTACGCAAACAGAAAGCTAACTCTGGTCCGGCATCCCGTCGGGATGCATGGTGGTGATCAGCAAGTTGATGGGACCTGCACATGATTGAGCCAGCTCGAGCGCCTGGCCGGCGTTTGCAGCAGGGAGGACGAGGTACTCAGCGTCTTCCAGAATCTCTAGCATGGTCTGGCGGACGGATTCCAGGTCTTCGACGACCAGAACGACAGGGTGAGTGGTGAATTGGACTTCATTCCGCGCATCCCCACCTCGATTCTCCTGGATGGTTTTCGGATGATCTGTGAGGCTGGGGCCAAGTGCGAACTAGGCGAATCGTCGCGGTGCAGGGGATGAGGAACGGCGCGAGGCACCCCGCCATTGCGCGCGAAAGTGCCATTTAATGCTGTAGTTGGCGTTTCGATGTAGAAAAGGGGCAGTTCGCAGAAACAATTGAGCGCATGCAACCAAGTCAGGTAAACTGTTATCTAGGTGTAAGGGTTCCTCTGGGTGAGCCGCAGGCGCGGCCCCAGATGTTGTCGTCCGGGCGGAAAACGCAAAAATCTGCAGCTTTGCAGCTGAATTTGGAAAACTGAGGGTGAAGAATGCCGGATGTAATGAAAACGCTGTTATTGAATCCGCCAAGTTTCGAGAATTTTGATGGCGGAGCGAGCTCGCGGTGGCCCGCGACGCGCGAGATTGAGTCCTATTGGTACCCGGTGTGGCTGACGTATCCCGCCGGAATGATTCCGGGAAGCCGCTTGCTGGATGCGTCGCCGCATAAGGTGAATTGGAAGCAGACGGTTGAGATTTGCAAGGATTACGAGCTTTTGGTTTTGTTCACCTCGACGGTGGGATTCGGGAGCGACGTCAAGCTTATCCGCAAGATTAAAGAAGCAAATCCCAGTCTTAAGATCGCGTTTGTCGGCCCGCACGGGCACATCAAGCCTGTTGAAACGCTGATGGCGAGCGAGGACATCGATTTTGTGACACACGGCGAGTTTGACCACTCCGTGGTGGAATACGCGCATGGCAAGCCTCTTGAGCAGATCATGGGCGTCAGCTATCGCAAGGAAGGCAAAGTCGTGCACACCGCGCCCCGTCCGCAGCTCCACACGGAGGAGCTGGATGCGCTGCCGTTTGCGACCGATATTTACAAGCGCGATTTGCAAATTGAGCGCTACAACGTTCCGTTCCTGCTGCATCCTTACGTTTCGTTCTACACGACGCGCGGGTGCCCGGCGCTTTGCACGTTCTGCATGTGGCCGCAGACGATTTCCGGCCATGCGTGGCGGACACGGTCGACGGATAACGTGGCGAGAGAAGTAAAGCAGGCTCTAGAGTATTTCCCACAGATGAAAGAGATTTTCTTCGACGACGACACCTTCAATATTCGAAAAGACCGGGCCATCGAGCTGAGCCAAAAATTCAAGCCATTGAAATTCCAGTGGTCGTGCACGGCGCGGTGCCACAGCAAATACGAAGAGTTGAAGGCGATGGCGGATGGGGGAGCGCGGCTGTTCATCGTAGGATTTGAATCCGGCGATCCGCAAATTCTGAAAAACATCAAGAAAGGCGCGACCGTAGAGATGGCGCGCGAGTTCATGAAGAACTGCAAAAAGGTGGGGATCAAAGTCCATGGCGATTTTATTATCGGATTGCCGGGCGAGACCAAAGAGACCATCAACAAGACCATTGATTTCGCCAAGGAACTGGATTGCGAGACGATCCAAGTTTCGCTGGCGCATGCCATGCCTGGCACCGAGCTGTATGACTCAATGGCGAAGGAAGGCTTCCTGAAGGTGGAAGCGCTGGCGGACTCCGGCGGACACCAGTTGCCGCACATCGAATATCCGCATCTTTCGAAAGCCGAGATGATGGGCGGCGTGAACCGTTTTTATGATGAGTACTACTTCCGGCCGCGGGTGGTGTGGCGCATCGTGCGCGAAGCGCTGTGGGATTCGAATGAACGCAAGCGGTTGTACCATGAAGCGACGAGCTTCCTGAAGCTGCGCTCCGAACGATGGAAGTGGGTACGGCAGGGCGGCGACGCGCCGAAGCCGATGATTTCCGTGCCGGAGACGCCGTCGGCTTCTGGAAACGATTAAAGCATAAACAAGATGGCAACTGAGGGCAGGCTACGGGTCAAGACCCTGGTCATGGTGTGCGCAATGGTGGTGTGCGCCAACGCCGGTGACCTAATGCTGAAACGCGCCATGCTGCAGATTGGCGCGGTGCAGCTGTCCGAGCCTGGGCTTGCCCACGCATTCCGGATGACTGTGAGCAGCGGCACTCTGTGGGTCGGCATATTTTTTCTTTGCGGATTCATGCTCAGCTACATGACGGTTTTGAGTTGGGCCGACTATAGCTACGTCATGCCTGCGGGAGCGTTTGGGTACGCGCTACTCACTTTTTTTGCGGTTGTGTTTTTGCACGAAGCGGTTTCACCGCGACGGTGGGTAGGGGTGGTCCTGATTTGCGTGGGAGTGCTGCTCGTTGGGCAGACGAAACCGCGCACCACGCCAGTGGCGCGTGAGGCGCTGGCATGATGCACGTCGCTCTGTTTCTTTCCTTCCTCATATTGGGGAGCACTGGCGGAGAGATCGCCATCACTCGAGGCATGAAGGTCACGGGAGAGCCGGAGAAGCTGCGGCCGAAGGAGATGCTGCAATTTCTTGGCAAAGCTTTGTGCAACGGCTGGTTTTGGGCGGGTGTGCCGCTGATGGCGCTGTCGTTTTACGCGCTGCTCGTGCTTCTCTCCTGGGAGCCGATCAGCTTTGTGATTCCCGCATCGGCTCTGAGCTACGTGGTTGGAACCTTTGGCGCGAAATATATTTTGGGCGAAGAGGTGAGCACTGCGCGCTGGGCCGGGGTCGTGCTGGTGTGCGCGGGAGTGGCGCTGGTCGCACTGGGGTAGGCGAGGTATCCTGCCGTGGCGCGGTCCTGCTAGTTGAGCCGCCGGGGAAGTAGAGGATGGAGTGCCGGTTGATTGCGCCGGCGGGCGAAAGGTGCTCGAAATTGTGCGGGATAGCTGGGTTTACACATAAAAATTGGGCGCCCGAACCTGAGCGCATAGAACACGCTACCGCTACGCTGGCCCATCGCGGACCTGATCAGCGCGGAGTGTTCCGATCGAGCATTCTTTCGATGGGCGCGACGCGCCTGAAAATTATCGACCTGCAGGGCGGAGACCAGCCCATCGTTACCGATGACGGCGACACCGCGATTGTCTTTAACGGAGAAATTTACAATCACCTGGAATTGCGCGGGGAGCTCGAGAAGCTGGGGCACCGGTTTCATTCACATTCCGACACAGAGACTGTATTGCACGCCTTTGTTGAGTGGGATACGCAATGTTTTTCGCGCTTGCGCGGCATGTTCGCCGTTGCGCTTTGGAGTAAATCGTCGCGTCGGCTCGTTCTGGCGCGCGACCGAATGGGCATCAAGCCGCTTTACATCGCGCGGCGCGGGGAAGATCTTTTCTTCGGATCCGAGCTTAAGACTATTTTTGTACATCGCGAGCTTGAGCGGCGGTTGAGCCTTGCGGGACTCGATTGCTACCTCTCGCTCAACTATGTTCCTTGTCCCTGGACGCTGGTGGAGGGCATCGAGAAGCTGCCGCCAGGGCAGTGGCTCGAATGGCTCGATGGGAAGGTGCACGTCCAGACTTATTGGAGTTTGCCCGCGGGTCCTCTTCGCGAGCGTTCGCTCGATTCGGCGTGCGAGGAGCTGGATTCGCTTTTGCAGCAATCCGTCCGCGAGCATTTGCTTTCGGACGTTCCTCTAGGGCTTTGGTTGAGCGGGGGCATTGACTCTTCGACGGTGCTGCACTATGCCGCAAGGGCTTCATCGCGGCCCATAAAGACGCTCTCGGTTTCTTTTCTCGGAAGAAGTTTTGATGAGACGGCGTACATACGGAGCGCCGCGAAGAAGTACGGCACCGATCATCAGGAATTCGACCTGAATCCCGGGACTGATCTGCGCGGAGCGATTGAGGAGTTTGCTTATTACTCGGACGAGCCCAGTTCGGATGCTGGAGCTTTACCAGTCTGGTTCCTCTCCAAGATGAGCAGGACGGAAGTGATTGTTGCTCTGAGCGGGGAAGGGGCGGACGAACTGTTCGGCGGCTACCTGACGTATCGCGCGAACCAGCTGGCGCGGCCGATGCGATGGTTCCCAAAGTGGTCGCTGCGTGCGGGGATCGCACTGGCTAGGTTCTGGCCGGTCTCAGACGACAAGATCAGCCGCGAATATATGGTGAAGCGCTTTTTGGCGGGAAGTCTCATGCCCGCGGAACGCGCGCACGTTTATTGGAACGGAACTTTTTCCGATGCCGAGGCGCGCTCACTTTCGGCGCTTCCACTGCCAAGTTCTCTCGACAACGTTCTAGATAAGTTACGCAATTCGCCAGCGGACAAGGATGGAGTGTCTCCCTATCTTTGGTTTGACCAAAAATATTTTCTTCCCGACGACATTTTGAACAAAGTCGATCGCATGAGCATGGCGCACTCGCTGGAAGTGCGGCCGCCTTTCTTGGATCATCGCATCGTGGAATTTGCAGCAACGCTCCCGCCATCGCTCAAAATGCAAGGCTCGCGCCAGAAGATCGTTCTCAAACAATTGATGAAGGACAAGCTTCCCGAGATGATCCTGCGGCGCAAGAAGGTCGGCTTCGACATTCCGGCGCACGAATGGCTTCGCGGGCCGCTGCGTGAGCTTCTATTGGACACAATCCGGGAAGGGCTTGCGGAACATAAATCGCTTTTCTGGCCAGGCATGGTCCAGGAATTGGTGCGGCTGCACCTGGAGCGCCGTACAAATATTGGTTACCACTTGTGGGGTTTGCTGCTTCTGTTCTTATGGATGAAAAAATGGCGAATTCAGGCGGCGCCTTCTCCGGCGCCAGCTTTTTGGATACAGGAAAAAACAGGTATATCTACTTAGCGGTCCTGCTGTTTGCAGGAACCATTTATCTCGGTTGCATCGTCTCGCCACCATCCTTGATGGACGATTCGGATGCGGTGCTGGCGCAAGCCGCCAGAACGATGATGGAGACTGGCGATTGGGTGACGCCGCGGCTGGACGAAGTCGCCTACCTCGAAAAGCCACCGCTGTATTACTGGCCGATGATTCTCTCCTACAAAATCTTCGGCGTGCACGATTGGGCGGCCCGCATTCCGTTTGCGCTGTGCGCCATGGGACTTGCGTGGCTGACGGCGGCGATGGGACTCTGGGCTTTCGACAAACGCGCAGGATTTTATGCGGGATTGTGCATGGCGACGTGCATTGGATTATTTCTCTTCACACGCATCTTGATTCCTGATGTGATGCTTACGTTTACCGTCGCTCTTGCCTTTTGGGCGTTGCTGCGGGCTCTCGACGAGGAAGAACTGCACCCGCGTCTTTGGGCCGGTGTTCTCGCCGCGAGCCTGGGCACGGGACTGTTGATCAAGAGTCTCGTAGGAGTGCTTTTCCCGCTGGCTGCCGGGATCATTTATCTATTCCTGACGCGCCAGCTGTTTTCCGCGTGGACATGGAAGCGCCTCCGCCCATTCAGTGGCATTCTGATTGCGCTTCTGATCGCTGCGCCCTGGCACATTCTTGCCGCGCTCCGCAATCCACCCTATTTCTATTTTGGCCTGCACAGCGGCCCCGGGCAGTACCACGGATTTCTCTGGTTTTTCTTTATCAACGAGCAACTTCTCCGTTTCTTAAACCTCCGCTATCCACGCGACTACGACACGGTACCGCGGCTCTATTTTTGGCTCTTCCATCTCTTGTGGCTGTTCCCCTGGAGCGTGTACTTCCCAGCGATCGCCAAGCTTTCTTTTAAGCCAATCGACCGTGCGGGCAGAATGCGGCTCGTGGCGCTTTGCTGGATTGGTTTTCTCTTGATCTTTTTCACGTTTTCAACGACTCAGGAGTATTACTCCATGCCTTGTTATCCGGCGCTGGCTTTGCTGCTCGGCTCCGCGATGGCTGCGGGAGGAAGCTGGATACGGCGGGGCACGTATGTTCTCTGCGGAGTTGCGGCCGCCGCGGCCGTCGTTACGATAACTTTGTTTTTTCTGGTGCGGCACGTGCCCGCACCGGGAGACATCTCTTCTGCGCTCAGCCAACATCCCTCGGCCTACAAGCTCTCTCTTGGACACATGGAGGACCTCACGATCGAGTCCTTTGCATACCTGCGTGTACCGCTTCTGATTGCGGCTGGTGCGTTTCTGGTTGGCGCTGTTGGCGCGTTCCGATCCGCTGGATTGCGTGCTTTTCTCTCCGCGGCATTGATGATGGTACTTTTCTTTCACGCCGCTCGTTTGGCTATGGTCGTTTTCGATCCTTACCTTTCTTCGCGCCCGCTTGCGGAAGCCTTGCTCCGAGCTCCGGAAGGAAAGCTGATCTCAGGCCGTGCTTACTACACTTTTTCTTCGATCTTTTTTTATACAAACCGGACAGCGCTGATCTTGAATGGCCGCTTCAATAACCTGGAATACGGCTCCTACGCGCCAGGCGCTCCAAGCGTCTTTATTGAGGACGTTCAGTTTAAGGAGCTTTGGTTGCAGCCCGAACGCTACTACCTGGTCGCGCTGGATTCGGGCGTGTCCGCGATGGAAAATCTTGTCGGGCGCGATAGGCTCAATCTAGTCGCCAGCAGTGGAGGGAAGAGCATCCTGACGAATCATCCGCTGTCTATTTCCGCCGCCTCCCCGCGAACGAAGCTAATGGCGTGGCCGGGAGCGTTCTCAACCCTCTCCCGCCCGGGGATGTCATTTTGGCTAACTTCACGTTTCGCGGCTTGCTTTGGGAATGCCTTGCTTGTAGAAAAGAACAGTTTGGTGCATCTAACTAGAGTGGTAATTCGTGATGGATTTTTCGAAGGGCGAGGGGACGTATACTAGCCCTCTATCACGTATACTGTATTTAGTAACAGTAGACAGAGACTGCGGATGGGCGCTATAAGCTTGCCTTCTCATGCTGTTCAGGATAGCGCAAGAAAAACGTGCCGCTTCGCGAGCCCGTGGGAATTTCACTAAGGAGGAACGATGAGGATTGCTGTGCTTGGGGGAGATGGCTATTGTGGATGGGCAACCGCTTTGTATCTGTCGAAGCAGGGGCATTCCGTCGCCATCGTCGACAATTTTGTCCGCCGGCTGTGGGACCACGAACTTAATGCGCAAACCCTGACTCCCATTCGCCCGCTCTCCGACCGCTTGCGCGTTTGGCAGGCGATCAGCGGCAAGACCATCGAATCTTTCTACGGCGACGTTTGCGACTACGAATTTCTCGCTTCCACGTTGCGCGCTTTCGAGCCGGACGCGGCTGTGCACTTCGCCGAGCAGCGCTCCGCTCCTTATTCGATGATCGACCGGAGCCACGCGGTCTTCACGCAAGTGAACAACGTGGTGGGTACGCTGAATCTGCTCTTTGCACTCCGGGAGCATCGCCCGGATTGCCACCTGGTCAAGCTTGGGACCATGGGCGAGTACGGAACGCCAAACATCGACATTGAAGAGGGTTACATCACCATCGAGCACCACGGGCGAAAAGACATTCTGCCGTTTCCGAAGCAGCCCGGCTCTTTCTATCACCTCTCGAAAGTGCACGACAGCCACAACATCATGTTCAGCTGCAAGATCTGGGGGCTGCGCGCCACGGACCTGAACCAGGGCGTGGTCTATGGAACGACAACCGATGAGACCTCTATGGACGAGGCGCTCATCAATCGTTTCGACTACGACGACGTTTTTGGCACGGTGCTGAACCGCTTCTGTATTCAAGCGGCTATCGGGCAGCCGCTGACCGTCTATGGCAAGGGCGGGCAGACACGCGGCTTTCTGGATATTCGCGACACGGTACGCTGCATTGAAATTGCCTGCGAGAATCCAGCTGCTCGCGGAGAATGCCGCGTCTACAACCAGTTCACGGAGCAGTTTTCGGTGGGTGAACTCGCAAAAATGACGGTGGCCGCAGGCAAGAAGCTCGGTTTAAACGTCGAGGTCGACCACCTGCAGGATCCGCGCGTCGAAGCCGAGGAACATTATTACAACGCGAAGCACTCCAAGCTGATCGATTTGGGCCTGAAGCCTCATCTGCTTTCCGATTCCTTGCTGGACTCGCTGATGAACATAGCGGTCAAGTACCGCGACCGGGCGGATGCGTCATTGATGCTGCCGCAAGTGAACTGGCGCGAACCGCGCAATGACCGGCGCCTGCAGATGAGCAAGACGGCAAGGAACTCTTTGGGGGCATCTCGCGTCCAAACCGCAAGCGAGCCCGTGGAAAAAGCCCAAAAGCATTCTCACCGCTAGTATTTTCACCGCGATCATTTCCATTGCCGGCTGACGAGGGCTTTCAGCGGAGGGCCGCGGAGTCATTTGCCACACGCAACGCGAATTCCAGTCCAAGAGGGAACTCGGCCTGTTCGAGGGAGTCTTCCACTTTTGCCATAAAGCGCTGAATAATGGGCTCCTTGTTTGCCAGAAGTGGCCCCCGAAGCGAAGTCCAGTACCCGGGTGGAAATCTCTGCGCCACGGCTCCACTTCTTCGAGAAGGCAATACTCAAAATGGACGGCGAGGAGACGGTGCTGCGATTTGGCCCTGGCGACGAGCGATGAGGTCACGCGTTGCGGGCCTTGCCGCGGTTTTTTCCACCACTACGTCCAGGCCTGCGTCCAATGCGGGCTCGATCATCTACGGAACATGAGGTCCGGGCAGTACACAGAGCCATGCGATTTGTGCTTCGCTTGCAGTCATGGCTTCGCAGAGACGCGACCTATAGGCGACCTCAGTCTCGCCGGAAACCCGCCGTGTCACCGGGATGCTGGAGACACTAGCCTGAATTTCTCATAATTAAATAGAAAAGGCTGTTGCTTCATGGCATAACTCTTTTGTCTAGAAAGAAATCCTGCCAAGAAGGAGAACAGCCTTATGACCACAGAGTGTACCCAGTTTGTCTTCGGATTTCATCCCC
>DATDHE010000187.1:0-13033 GCA_036521695.1 Candidatus Acidiferrum sp.
ATAGCCTGGCGGACGGATTCGGAATCGACGAGTCCTTGGCGATCGACAGGCAGATAGGTGACGCTTGCGCCTTGCTTCTCAAGGGCTTGGCAGGCGTTTAGGACTGCCTCGTGTTCGATAGTGGTGGTGATGATGTGGGGAACCGCCGATTTGGGTGAGGGAAGGCGCACAGCCAGGAGTGGCTGTGCTACTCCGAAGATGGCGTGGTTGTCGGATTCGGTGCCGCCGCTGGTGAAGACGATTTCCTGGGGGCGTGCGCCGATGAGAGCGGCGACTTGTTCGCGTGCGGCTTCGACGGCGGCGCGGGCGCCCTGGCCAGGGGTGTGGATGGAGGAGGCATTCGCAAAATCCGCGGAAAAATAGGGAAGCATCGCGTCGAGGACTTGGTGCTCGACGGGTGTCGTGGCGTTGTAATCGAGATAGACGCTGTTCATGGGGCTGTTCTCAGCATACTACCAGAGCTCCGAAGCAGAACGGCGAAGAATTGGAGACGGCCCCCCCGGTTTCTTCGCAGTGCGGATTCTAAAGGGTTTTAAGTCTTTAAGTCCCGTGTTTTGGAACTGCGGATTCTAAAAGAGATATTTGGCCATTTTTTAAAACTGGCGATACTAAAGGGTTAGTATCGAAATCGGTCAGAATTCACGGCGGGTAATTGGTCGCAGAAATTCGGTTGGCGTGCAGGCGCTGATGTGCGCAGACGGAAGAGTAAAGCGGGCCCTTGGTTGCTCAGGGTAGACGCGAGACATGGAGAATGGTAGCAGGAAAAACGATACGGTGTATACTACTTATTTAGATCATAGAGTCGGTATTCACATCGAGATTGAAACGGCAAGCAGGTAATAAGCCTTGTATAATTTTTATGCCGAGAATCCGTGTAACCAAGATAGCTGTATATACATCTATCTGGCATGAGCCAATTATCCATTCCCGAGCTGCCGTGCATGTGCGGGAGCTTTCGCAGGACTGCGCGGGCGCTTACGCAAAAGTATGAGGAGGCGCTGCGTCCTTCAGGGTTGCGGGCGACGCAGCTCACGATCCTGCAAGTCCTGGCGCGAGCAGGGGAGGTGTCGCAGGGACAGCTTGGGGAGATGCTGGCGATGGACAGCACGAGCCTGACGCGGACGCTGGCAATCCTGGGGCGCGCGGGTTGGGTGGCGGAACGGCACGGCGAAGACCGGCGCGAGCGGCGGATACGGCTGTCGAGAGCGGGGAAATCAAAGCTCCGGCGCGCGCTGCCTGTCTGGAAAAAGGTGCAATCGAGGCTCCGGGGGAAGTTGGGGAAGCGCGAGTGGGAGAGTCTTTTGCAGCTCACGCATCACGTAACGGAAATCGCCAAGACACAAGGAGGTTTGCTATGACGAAGTATGGAAAGATCACAACAGGGTTACTCGCGGTTTGGTTTGTTGCGGTTTTCTCGGCTTCCAGGGCGCATTTATTCAAGAACGACTCGGCGCAGTTTGGATTGGGTGTGGCTGTAGCGGCTTTGGCGCCCGTGATTGTGTTTTCGTTATGGTTCGCGGCGTCGGAAGAATTTCGAAACTTTGCATTGTTGTTGAACCCGAAAATTCTTACCTCGGTGCAGGTGTGGAGGATTGTGGGATTTACGTTCCTTCTGCTGCAGGCACGAAACGTGTTGCCAGCGATCTTTGCCTTGCCCGCAGGATATGGAGACATGTTCATTGGAGCTACGGCCGGATTCGCGGCTTGGAAACTTGCGGAGCCTGCGCATCGCAACGGTTTTATTTTTTGGCAGGCGCTGGGGATATTGGACTTGGTTACGGCGGTGAGCCTGGGCACGACGGCGCGACTGCTTTATCCGCATGCTCCTTCCATGCTGGCGATGACCGTGCTGCCATTGAGCCTGGTTCCTACTTTTCTCGTGCCGCTATTTCTCATGCTGCACGTAATCTGCATCATACAGACGCGGGCATGGAAGGGTGCATCGCAGGCGCGGCGCCAGACGTCGGGAGCGTTGCCGCATCGTGCGATCTAGTGAGCCTCCGGCCAATCGAAGAGAGAAAGGACCCTCGACGAAGTGAGCGTCGAGGGCCCTGAGTGTTTTGACAGTCAGCTAGGTCGCGTGTTAGTGGTTTTCGCAGCGCGGAAACTGATCGCGGTCTTTTGCGGCTATGTCGGAAGTGACGCAGCCGAAGAATCCGACCAGACCGGGTTGGCCTGCGTAGCCTAGATATTCGTCCGTGTCGAAAATGTCTTCGAGGCTTTTCAGAAGCGAAAAGTGATTGAACGGGGTGTCGGAGACTGTGCCGGGTTTCAGGAAAGGCGAAAGAAGAACGGCGCCGGTGCGGTCACCACCATAATCTTGGAAGGTGAGCAAGATGGTAGGCGTAATAGTTGTTGTTTGCGGAAATGGTGTAGGAGTGCCAAGTTTTGCCGATGGCGTTGAGTTGATCGGGCAACGTCTTGATCGAGGAAGAATGACGCAGCCCGTGCCGATGGCTTGGCCGTCTGGCGTGACGCCGGTGACAATGTAGTCGGTGTAAGTCGTACTGTCGTTGCGCGTTTGAGGGGTGGCCGCCTGGCCGCTGAGCATGGCGATGTAATTGTCTAGGCTGACGTGGCCGGTGCCATAATACTGCGTGAGCAACCCGCCTTGGGTGGGGAGAGTCTTCGAAGGTAAGGGGCTTTCGAATTGGGGCCGAAGGTGACGTCATAGCCGTGGTTTTCGACAACGATTACAAGACGTGTTTTATGCGGCGATCATGATCGCCGCCGTCAAACGGATGCGGAGATTTTCCCGGACCAGGCCCGGCTATCGCCGAGATCGTGAGAGTCGCGAGCAAGGCGGCGAATACGATTGCAAAACGGAATGACTTCTTCATTTGTTCTCCATTGCGAAGGAATTTGCATTTATAGAGTCCGGCTGGCTCCGCCCCACACGCTAAAATCCCGAGAGGATTAGAAGGGTAGTGTTACGAGGCAATTACAGTCGCGTTGCTGTCGTGGGACATGGGCGCGTCGCGCTCTGGGATTGGCGGGAGTGCGGCTGTCCACTCGGGGAAGAGAGCTTGAGACGGCAGGACGAGCACTCGCCCCACGCCGCTATTCGAGCATTCGAATGACTATTCTGCTCGGAGGGCCTCAACCGGGTCGACGGTCGCGGCGCGGCGCGAGGGTAGATAGCTGGCTACGAAGGCGGTGAGGATGAGGCCAAAGGTGACGGCCGCGTAGGTGATGGGGTCGACGGGATTGACGTGGAAGAGGAGAGAGGACATCAGACGCATCACAATGGCGGCGGCGACCAGGCCGAAGGCGGCGCCGATGCCCGTGAGGATCAATCCGTGATGAATGAACATGCCGGTGACGGATTCCTGCTGAGCGCCGAGAGCCATGCGAATGCCGATTTCGCGGACGCGCTGCGAGACGGAGCAAGCGATGACGCCGTAAATGCCGACGACGCCCAGAAGCAAGGCCATACCGCCAGCGACAGCAAGCATGATCAGCGTAAACGATGTGCGCGCCATGGAGCGCTTGTAGAAGGCTCCAAGTGTGTGAACACTCGATAGTGGCAGATTGGGATTAACGGACCAAACAGCTTCACGGACTTCTTTTAGGAAGGCTTCCGAGCCTGCGCGTGGGCTGCGAATCCCGAATCCTGTGTAGTTTGCGACGTCTTGCGCCTGGCCCTCGAAGCGAACCCGCATGATGGGCCAATAGACCATGGACGGAGGAGTTTTGCTGACGCCGTCACCATAAACATTGGCGGCGACGCCGATGATTTCGCGCCAGTCATCAGTGGTGGCGACGCGAATGCGTTTGCCAATGGCGTTGGCGGGCGAATCCCAATACTCGCGGGCGAAATTTTCAGAAATGATCGCGACTGGAAGCGTCTTGTAGATGTCCGTCCACGTGAAATCGCGCCCCGCGACCAAGGGAGTACCTTCGGTTTCGAAAAAGCCTGGAATGACGAAAGCGAAGCGGCGGATCGGAGGAATTTGACCTTCGGAGTAAGCGCGATCCTGCGCGAAGACGAGGTCGTTGTTGGAGTTGCCATCCATGGGGAACGAGGTGGAAACTGTGACTGCGGAAACTCCAGGAATCGCGGCGATTTTGCTGCGCATCTCGTCGAATGTGCGGACGACGCTTTCGTTGTCCTTAACTTGATTCTCTGGAATGCCGATGCGGAAGGTTTGCAACTGTGCCGGCTGAGAGTAGCCGGGATTGACGTGGGCGAGCGCACGGAACGTACGGATCATAAGACCCGAGCAGATCAGCAGAACCAGCGCGAGAGCGACTTGTACGACGACGAGAACGCTGCGCGCGCGGTGCTGTTCGCGGCTGCCGCTGTTGGCGCGGCCGCCTTCGCGAATGCCGGTGCTGAGGCGGACACCTGCATATTTGAAAATGGGTATGCAGCCGAACAGAACGCTGGCGAGAATGGAGATGGCAAAGGTGAAGAGCAGGACGGGACCGTCGATGCCGATCTCATTGATGCGCGGAAGGCCGTCGGGTGCAATGAGGACGAGGACGCGCAAGGCTGCGTAAGCAAGTCCCAATCCGATCGCGCTGCCGAGAAAACCGAGGATAACGCTTTCCAGGAGAAGCTCGCCGGCGATGCGGTAAGGGCTCGCGCCAAGAGCGGAGCGAACGGCGAGTTCCTGACGGCGGCCTTCGACGCGGACCAAGAGGAGGTTCGCGACATTTGCGCAAGCGATGAGCAGGACGAGACCGATGGAGCCCATGAGCACCCAAAGAGTGCTGCCAACGTCGCCAATGACATCCGTTTTCAATGGACGTAGATTCGGGCCGATGCGGGCATCGTCAAAAATCTTTGCGCTGAAACCGGGAGGGGCGGGAAAGCTGCGCGAAACAATGGGCAACATGCGAGCAATGTCGGCGCTGGCTTGCTCCATGGTGACGCCGGGTTTGAGGCGGGCGATACCTTCATAACTGAAATTGCCAAGATTGGTCTTGCTTCGGTCCCATTTGAAGGGAAGCAGCACGGCGGGATCATTCCAATCGAGAAAATGAAAGCGTTGAGGAAGCACGCCAATAATTTCGCGTGGCTTGCCATCTAGCGTAATGGATTGCCCGATGACGGAGCTGGAGCCTGCAAATTTCTTTTTCCAGAATCCGTACGTGATCATTGCAGTGTCCGGTGAGCCGGGCGAATCGTCCTGGTGCGTGAAGGACCGGCCCAGCATGGGCGGAATTCCGAGCAAGGGAAGGGTACCGTCGGTAACGTCAAGAGCGTCTAGACGTTCGGGTTCGGCAAGGCCCGTAATGCTGACGGCATCCCGGTTGTAGATACCAATATCCTGAAAGGACTGGTTTTGTTCGCGATAGATGAAGTAGTTGGAGGGCGCCATGTTGAGGTCGGTGATGTTGATGCCGGGCGCGGAGTGCCAGACGCCGATCAATTCGTTGGGTTTCGGATAGGGAAGTGGCTTGAGGAGGACGCCTTCGAGGACGCTGAAGACCACGGTATTGCCCCCGACGCCTGCGGCGAGCGTGATGAGCGTAATGGCTGTGAACAGCGGAGCGTGGGCCAGGCGGCGCAAGACTTGCTTCAGATGGACTAAGAAAGTGCGCATTTGTTGGGGGTCTCCCGGGCCGGACATTTACGCAATTGAGCTGTCTGGCCTAACCCGCACTATTACATACGAAGAGGATGGGCGAATGTTCCGTATAGCTCCGGGGTAGGGAAACAAAATGGGAGGGCATGCGTAATTTGAGAGTAGTTGCCGCCTCTGAAGAGTCGGCAGGTTGTTTGCAGAAAGGGTGGCGGGGTGTAGACTCGCGGCAAGGCCGCAAAAAAGCCGCTAGTGGTGGTGGCGAAGGAGTGGCAAGCAATGGGGCAATCGATCCCTTTTGTACAACATGTAGCGAGACCACCGATGTCGGCCCGCGTTGGCGCGGGGACTACGGCGAAAGTGGATTCCGTGCCGTGGACGATTTGGTGCATGGTAGCCGGTGTTGTGTGCGGGACAATCGGCGGGCCGTGGGACATTTCGTGGCACATGTCGATCGGGCGGGACACTTTCTGGACGCCAGCGCACATCATGATTCAGATGACCGGCGTGCTGGTGGGAATCGCGTGCGCCTACATGATTTTAACCTCAACCTTTGGGCACGATGCGGTGACGCAGGATGCGTCGGTGAAGATTTGGGGATTTCGCGGCCCACTGGGGGCGTTCATCGCGGTGTGGGGTTGCGTCGCGATGCTGACGTCGGCGCCCTTCGACAATTGGTGGCACAACGCGTACGGGCTGGATGTGAAGATTGTTAGCCCGCCGCATACATTGCTGTCGCTGGGTTCGCTGACGATCAAGATCGGCCTGATGGCGCTGATGGCGGGTTTGATGAGCCGCGCAACGGAGGGTGTGCGCCGGACGCTAGGATTTCTTTTGCTTTATGTTGGGGCCACTTGCGTGGCACAGATGGGAACGATTCTGACCACCAGCACGTGGCCTAGCGAGATGCACAAAGCGGCCTGCTATCTGGCGGTGACCATTGCCGTTCCCACAGTGCTGATTGCGCCTGCATGGGGGTCGCAGTTGCGATGGGGTTGCACCGCGGTCGCGGGAATTTATACGACAATATTGTTGGCGTTTGAATGGATGCTGCCGTTGTTTCCAGCGGAGCCGAAGTTGGGCCCGGTCTATCAGCACATCACGCATTTGGTTCCCCTGCATTTTCCGTTGCTGCTGATTGTCCCTGCGATTGTGCTGGATCTTTTGTGGCACAAAACGGGCGAGTGGGGAAGATGGAAGCTGGCGGCCGTGACCGGTCCGGTATTTGCGCTGAGTTTTCTAGCGGTACAGTGGCCGTTTGCGAATTTTCTGATGTCGCCCTCAGCGCGCAACCGGATTTTCGGGATGGCGTACTTTGCGTATTTTGACCCGGCGAATTTTCTTTATGATCCGTACAAATTCAACGGTGACGAAACGGCTGGACATTTCTGGAAGCTGATCGTGCTGGCGCTGGTGTTCAGCGTTCTTACGGCGCGGCTGGGATTTGCGTGGGGCGATTGGATGCGGCGGATGCGAAGGTAAGCTGCGACTGAGGCGGCTCTCGCTTCTCTCTAAACCACTCTTGAGTTGAACACGAATTGAATTGAGGAGCTTCATGCATCGACGGATGATCGGGATATTCGTACTTGTCTTGGTGGCGACGCTTTCGGTCAGCGCGCACGTCGGAAGTTCGGACGTGTTCTTTGAGGGAGATGCCGGGCCGTATCACCTCTTTGTGACTGTGCGAGTGCCACAAGTAATTCCGGGCATCGCAGAAATTCAAGTGCGAAGCGCGTCCAATGACGTGGGGAAGATTGAAATTGTGCCGATGAGGTTGAGCGGAGCCGGGTCAAACTTTCCGCCAACTCCTGACGTGGCGGAACGGTCGAAAGAAGATCCACAGTTTTTTACAGGGAGTTTGTGGCTGATGGAATCTGGCGCGCTGAAGGTCCGCGTTTCGGTGGAAGGTACCAAGGGGAAAGGCGAACTTGCGGTCCCCGTGCCGGCGTTCGCACAGAGAACACTTCCAATGGAAAGGTCGCTGGGCGGTCTGCTGGGATTTTTGATGGTGTTCCTGGCAGTGGGATTGGTGTTTATCGCGGGAGCGGCGGCGCGGGAGGGAAATCTGGAGCCCGGAGAAACGCCGTCGCCAGCCAGGAAGCGGCGAGCGCGCATGGTGATGGTTATTACCGCGGTCGTAGTGCTGGGGATTCTTTTTCTTGGAAAAGCGTGGTGGGGCGCGGAAGCGACGAACTACAAACGGACCGTTAGCTTTTTCAAGCCGCCGGTAGCTGAGGCGGAGCTCGAAAACGGGAACCGCTTGGTGATTCGAGCGAAGGGGCAGGACCCAGAGTGGTCGAAAGAAGTGAAGATGGAAGACGTGATTCCCGACCACAATCATTTAATGCATCTGTTTTTGATCAGCGCACCGGAAATGGACCGCATGTGGCATCTGCACCCAGAGCGAGGAGAAGGCGGAGCGTTTGTGGATCATTTGCCGAATATGCCGGCGGGGCATTACGAAATTTTTGCGGACATCGTGGACAAGGCAGGATTTCCGTGGACTCTCGTGGGGCAAGTGGATCTTCCGCAGATCAGCGGGAAACCGCTACAGGGGGACGACTCCACTTGGACCGGGTCGGTGTCGGCGGCACAGCCGCGCGATGCGAAGGCGGCGCAACTTGCTGATGGTGGGCGAATTGTTTGGGAAAAAGGGACCGCGCCGCTGGTCGCCAATACCGCGATGGTCTTTAAATTCAGAGTCGAGGATAAGGATGGAAAGCCCGCGAAAGACATGGAGCCGTACATGGGAATGGCGGGGCACGCGGAGTTCGTGAGTTCGGATATGAGCGTGTTTGCCCATATTCATCCGGCGGGATCGGTTTCGATGGCGGCATTGGAATTGGCGAGCGCAGGGTCTGGCGGAGAAGCCACCACCAATGGGGCAAACATGCATGGCGGAATGGCCATGTCTATGCAAATGACCCCTCCATCTCTAGATCCTGAAGTGAGCTTTCCGTACGGCTTTCCCAAGGCTGGAGACTATAGGATTTTTGTGCAAATCAAACGCGCGGGGCAAGTCCAGACGGGTGTCTTCGACGCCCGCGTCCAGTAGCCTTAGTCCGCGCAACAAACTAACGACAAGATGTCGCATTATGGGCATACTTTGTCGCTTGCCAGGTGCTTCCTCCCCGGCTTAAGCTGCCCCCAAAGATGACTCCTGACGGAGCAATCATGCAGCGCATCGAATTCTCTCTCCTCCTTGGAGTTTGTTTTCTCTGGGCAATGGCCGCAGCCCCTCACGCCCGTGCCCAAGAGCTTCCTAACCTGCCAACGATCACTCCGGAGGATTTAGCCTTGAAAGACAATCCGGCGGCAACTGGATCGCCGGCGATGATTCTCTATTACGCGATCGACACCGACAACCGGAATTGGACGGAAACAGAGTCTATCCGCATAAAGGTGTTTCAGGACGAAGGAAGGAAATACGCCAACGTCGAAATTCCTTACTACGATAAAGAAAACCGCGTAGAGGAGATTCGGGCCCGAACCGTGGCGCCGGACGGAAAGATCTCGGAGTTCACCGAGCAGGTCTACGACCGGGAGTTAGTGAAGGCCAAGAAGGTCCGCGTGAACGCCAAAGTTCTGACGCTGCCAAACGTCCAAGTTGGCACCATTATTGAGTATTCCTACCGCCTGCACTACAAAGAAAAAATCCCAGACGTCTTCAGGCATCCGGAGGCGTATCTGATTAAGGACGCCTATACCTATCCGGCTGCGGAGTGGGAAATCCAGCGAAGTCTGTTTGTGCGCCATGGGCACTTTACTTTGCATGGGGTGAAAGGCGCGGCGCTCGAAGACTTTTATGTGGCGATGCCGAGAGATGCGCACCGAAGTAAATTGCCCGACGGTACGATCCAAATCGACATAGACAACGTCCCGGCATTCGAGGAGGAGGAATATTCGCCGCCTGAAGAAAATCTGAAGATTCGAGCCATCATGTATTACGCGGTTGGACTTTACACCGAGAACGCGTATTGGATGGGAGTAGCAAAGCGCAGAGGAGAGCAGGTAGACAGGTTCATCGGAAAGTCGAAGGCCATTCAGAATGAAGCAACAAGGCTGGTGCAGCCGAACGATCCCGACGAGGCAAAATTGCGCCATATTTATGAGCGCGTTCAGCAGATTCGAGCCATCAGCTATGAAGCGGTGAAGACCGAAAAAGAGATGAAGCAAGAGAGTCTCAAGGAGAACAAGAGTGCGGAAGACGTGCTGATCCACGGGTATGCCTACGCGAATGAAATCAATTTGCTGTTCGTAGCGCTAGCGCGGGCGGCGGGGTTCGTGGCGTCTCCCGTCGCGGTCAGTTCGCGCAAACAGGCTTTTTTTATGAAGGGCTACCCCAACGAACAACAGTTAAATGCCATGGTTGTCGTCGTGCGCCTAAAGAGCGGCTTCGTCTATTTGGATCCGGCAACGCGATTCTGCCCGTTCGGTTTGCTTCCCTGGGAGGAAGCGGACGCCGGAGGAGTTTTTGAGGACTCCGTCTGGCCGAATGTTGCGACCACACCTGCTTCCAAGAGCAAGGATGCCATCGAGAGACGTGAGGCAGATCTGAAACTGAACAACGACGGAAGGCTAAACGGAAAGGTCATACTTAGGTTCTATGGGCAAGAAGCGCTGAGCCTGCGGTTAGACGCGATTCGCGAAGATGAAGCGCAGCGCCGAAAGGAGTTGGAGGAATCGTTGAAGAGTATGTTCGTGCAAGGCGCGACCATAAAACTGCTCAAGGTTGAAGGCTGGGAGGATTCTCAAGTGCCATTGAGCGCTGAATTCGAGGTTGATGTCCCCAATTTTGCGGTGCCCGCCGGAAAGCGATTGATTTTGCCGCTGGGCGTTTTCCATTCGCACGAGAAAAATCCGTTTTCGACTCCCCGACGGACGCACCCCATCTACTTTGGGTACCCACATGAATCCTATGAGGAGGTTAGGCTCGATCTTCCTTCCGGGATAGAGGTGGAATCTCTGCCGGCGAATACGAAGGCGGACCAAGGGGCCGTTTACTATGAGGTTTCATTTAGAAAGGAGGAGAACACGCTTGAGATCAAGCGCACATTTCGGATTTCCGGTTATCTCTACACGAGGGACCAATACAAAAACATGAGTGTGTTTTATGACCGCGTATTGGACGGCGACGGGCACCAAGCGGCGCTGCGAATCGCGGAAACTGCCCGCTCAAACTGACCTGGAACACGAAGCTTTCGTAGAGTCGTTCGCAGATCGTGATCCAGTTCTCTCCAACGCATTGCCGTTGGAATACTCCGGAGGAATCAGTGGCGTATCGGGATTTGCGGGACTTTGTCCAGAAGCTGGAGAAGGAAGGGGAACTGAAGCGGATTCGCGCGGAGGTTGACCCCATTCTGGAAATCACCGAAGTAACCCAACGAATCGCGCGCGACAAGAATCGCCTGCCGGATAGCGTGGGGCCCGCGCTGCTGTTTGAGAAGCCAAAGGGCTCGCGCGTGCCGCTATTGGTGAACACGTTTGGGAGCGTGCGGCGGATCTCGCTGGCCTTTGAAGTGGGCGAATTGGACGAAGTGGCAGGGCGGATTCAGGGTTTCCTGAAGATGGAGACGCCCCAGGGATTCTTCGACAAAATCAAAATGTTGCCGAAGCTCGCGGAGCTGGGGTCCTTTTTCCCGAAAAGCGTAAAGACCGGTGCGTGCAAGGAAGTGATGCATCACAGTAAAGAAGTGAACCTTTTCGATTTCCCGATTTTGAAATGTTGGCCGCAGGATGGCGGGAGATTTATTACATTTCCGCTAGTGTTCACGAAAAACCCAGAAACGGGGAGGCGAAACGTCGGGATGTACCGCATGCAGGTCTACGATGAGCGCACCACGGGCATGCATTGGCAGACGCAAAAGCACGGAGCGGAGCATTTCCGGCGCGCCCGGGCAAAGAGCCCAGAAGGGCGCATTCCGGTAACCGTGGCAATCGGAGCGGACCCGGCGACGGCGTTATCCGGGATGCTGCCGATTCCGCCGGACCTGGACGAAATGATGTTTGCGGGATTTTTGCGGCGCGAGCCGGTGGAAATGGTTCCGTGCGAAACGAATGATCTCGAGGTTCCGGCTAACGCGGAGATTGTCCTCGAGGGCTATGTGAATTTGAACGAGATGCGAACGGAAGGGCCGTTTGGCGACCACACGGGATTTTATTCTCTCGAAGGAGAGTACCCCGTGTTTCACGTGGAGTGCGTGACGCATAAGAAGGAACCGATCTATTTAACGACCGTGGTGGGACCGCCCCCGCAAGAAGACTATTACATGGGATACGCGGTGGAACGCGTTTTTTTGCCGGTGATGAAGATGCAGTATCCGGAGATTGCAGACGTAGCAATGCCTGCGGAAGGAATCTTTCACAATCTGATGATTGTGGCGATTCGCAAGTCGTACCCGGGCCACGCGCGGAAAATCATGAACGCGATCTGGTCTCTGGGGCAGGCGATGTTTACGAAAGTAATCGTGGTCGTGGATCACGATGTGGACGTGCACAATTACAGCGAAGTGGTGTGGAAAGCATTGTGCGCGCTGGACCCCGAGCGCGACGTGCAGTTTTCGTTCGGGCCGATGGACACGCTGGACCACGCGTCCCGTCTGCAAGATTACGGTTCAAAAATGGGAATCGACGCAACGCGCAAATGGGAATCCGAAGGATTCACGCGTCCGTGGCCCGATGAAATCAAAATGGATGAAGAAACGCGCGCGCGCGTCGCAGCGATTTGGAAAACGCTGCAATTATAAAATTGTGTGAACGAGATGCGGGTGATTGACTTCAAAGGATAACCGTCCCTCGGGACAGGCTGGAACGGCAGAAAAATACAATTAGTGGTGGTTAGCATGAAAGCGCTGCACAATCTCTAGTATCAACCTCCCTTAATACCCCAGAACTGCCTACGAATAGGGGTAGTTTTAAGGCAACTCCGGTACAGAATCCCTTGACGCTCTGAGCTTCTGAATGTCATAAAGCTTGCACGGGCAGCACCTCGATATATCCGCAGCGCTAGTAGGGGTGCCCTTCGACGTGGTGGGTTTGGCGTGAGTTCGGGCGCCGGGGTGACGTTCCTCGTGAATGAATCGCGTGAAGTGATGAATGTGAGACAGGCGTCGCAGTATCTGGGGATCTCCCCGGATACCCTGTACCGTTACATCACGGAGGGCGAAATTCCCGCGTTCAAATTAGGCAATCGTTGGAAACTGCGTAAGACGATTCTGGACCGCTGGATGGAACGGAAAATGAGCCAGGCGCATGCGAGGCGCCGATAGTTTGCCGATAGCGAAGGCGAAAGAGGCCGAAATATGTTGGGAATGGGCAAAAAATCAAGGCAGCTGGTAGGGCTGGACATCGGCTCTAGCTCGATTAAGGCAGTCGAGCTAAAGGCGACGAAAGCCGGCTACGAGCTCGTTAGCTTTGGTATGGAATCGCTGGCGCAGGACACCGTCGTGGATGGGGCGATCATGGACGCGCCGCAGGTGGCCAACGCGATCAGCAAGATATTC
>DATDHE010000188.1:0-1997 GCA_036521695.1 Candidatus Acidiferrum sp.
AGAGGACAATTGTAGGCACGAGATGGCGATGAATCAAACAAAGATTGTAATTATTGGCGGCGGTTTTGCCGCAGCCAAATGCGCAAAAACCCTGAGAACTAAACTCTCGCCAGACAATTGCCACATTCTCCTCTTCAGTAAGGAAAATCACATGGTGTTTCACCCGCTCCTGGCTGATGTTGCAGGAGCCTCTATTCAACCGGACTCCGCTGCCGCAACACTTCGGCAAATGTTACCCGGTGTCGAATGCAGAACCGAGAGCATACACTTCGTGGACAGTTCGGCAGGCCAGATTGAATATCAGAACGATCAGAGCCAAAGCGAGCGCGCACACTATGATCATCTAGTACTTGCTTGTGGCGCCGACAGCAATCTGGGTGTGATTCCCGGGATGAGCGACCATGCATTCCCATTCAAGACGATGAGCGATGCGGTGCGCCTGCGCCTCCATATCATTCAACAGCTGGAGAAGGCAGAAGCGTCCGGCAGTCCTGAGCGGCGTAAGTTTTATTTGTCGTTCGTTATCATCGGGGGCGGGTTCAGTGGGGTCGAATTAGCCGGTGAAATCAATGATCTGATTAGAGAAAGCACACGCTTCTACCGGAATTTCGCCGAAGACGATATCAAGATCACTCTGGTCCATAGTGGAAACCAGGTTCTCCCGGAAGTTAGCCCCTCCCTTCGTGATTTCGCGTTGAAAAAAATGAAAAAGATTGGCGTTGAGGTTCTGTTGAACACGAAGGCCGCGGCTGCGACCCCTGAAGGTGTCGGACTTCCCGACGGCAGTCTGATTGGCGCCGCCACGGTTGTGTGTACGATCGGCACGACGCCGGAACGAATCGTCGAGCGATTGGATGTTCGAAAGGAGCGCGGCAGAATTGTCACGGACGCGGACATGCGCGTCACTGGCCTGCAAAACGTTTGGGCGATAGGCGATTGTGCTTACATCCCGAACGCTTTTAACAATGAGCCATGTCCTCCCACGGCCCAATTTGCCGAAAGGCAGGGTCGTCAAGCGGCAGCCAATATTGTGCGAGTTCTTCGAGGTGAGCCAACTCGTCCGTTCTATTTCAAACAGCTCGGTCAGCTCTGCACCATCGGTGGGCGCCGTGCTGTGGCGGAGATGTTTGGGCTTCGTATTTCCGGACTCTTGGCGTGGTTTCTATGGAGGGGAGTTTACCTTCTCAAATTACCTTCCTGGTCGCGCCGAATTAAAGTGGGCCTCGACTGGGGCTGGGATCTCCTCTTTCCTCGCGATCTAGGAACTTTCCGAACGGGACAAGCTCAGCAACTTGCAGGTGCCTATTACCGTCCAGGCGATTTCATCTACCGTCAAGGAGATCCGGCAAATTTCTTCTATGCCATCGAAGAAGGCGAAGTCGAAGTCCTTCGGAGCACCGAAGGCAAGCAAGCCAGTGCCGCTTTTGCTTTCCTGGGCCCGGGAGATTTCTGTGGCGAAGCCGCTCTGCTCCAAGATCCTTCATACCAAGTGAGTACTCGGGCGCGTTCTGTTGTGCGCGTCAAGGCCATGAGTCGCAACGTATTCTCGGGACTTGCTGGCACTATGGCGCCGTCGCGGGGCATCCTTGCGGAACTTATGAGGCGGCGGTCTCAAGCTCTATGGCAGCACTTTCCGGCCTCAAAAGAAGCCCTGAGCAAGGAACCGCTTTCTACCTTCCTCGAGCCTCTTCCGTCTCGCACTCTCAAGCCAGACGATACTCTCGTCCAGGCGCTTGCCATGTTAAATGCAGATGCCCTCGGATTCCTATTCATCTTGGATGAACAACAGCGCTTATTCGGCGTCTTAAGCGCTACTGATATCGCCAACTCGCTTTTGTTGATTGCTTCAACTCCGGCCGACACTCGGCGGGATGCCTCCCAAGTACAAGTGCGCGAGCTGGTCTCGGGCGATCCGGTGACGATTTCGTCGGACGATTCGTCTCTGCTTGCAGCTACGACAATGCTCGAACACGGGGTCAGCTGGCTTCCTGTCGTAG